>JAMPXL010000332.1 GCA_023701165.1 Geothrix sp.
CATCCGCGCTGCCTCCGGGGTGAGGTTCACTTCCGCCAGCTGGGCGGTCTCGAGATCCTGCCAGGGCTGGGGAAGGGGTCCGCGCAGGGCGGCCCAGCGCCCATGGGCGGGGAGATCCGCCCACTTGAGGGCCACGTGGGCGGCGTTGGAGGCGGCCCGGTCGACCCAGCCGGGGGCCTTCAGGCGCAGGAAGTGGGCGTGGGCCAGGGTGAAGGCCCGCAGCGCGGCTTCGTAATCGCAGGCGCGGTTCGCCCGTATTCCCTCGGCCATCCAGTGGAAGGGATCCGCGCAGGGGTGCACCCGGGTGCCCCAGGCCGGGTAGCCCGGCGCGGGCGGCGCGGCCTCGCCCCCCCAGCGCATGCGGATGCGGTCCCAGACGGGATGGCCCGAAGCGGGGGGCGGCGCGGGCCAGTGGAGGGCCTCCTGGCGGTCGGCATCCATGGACCCGGCCCAGCCTGGAGCCGGTTCATCGGCTCGTTCCAGGCGCAGGAAGGCGGCCAGGGAGGGGCCGGGCGCTTCGCCGCCGGCGGGACCGGCGGGGGCCAGGGGATCCAGACCCTGGGCCGAGGCGCCGAAGCCCCGGGCCCAGGCCCGCAGGCGGGGGTCCAGTATCCAGCGCCCTTCGGGCAGGGCCTGCAGCCAAGGCGCCTCGCGGTGAGGCGCCAGATCCTCGGGAAGCGCCGCCAGCACCAGGGGTTCGGCATGGGCCTGGAGAAGGGGCCAGGGCAAAGCCGGATCCAGGGAGCCCTCGGGCAGGAGACGGCCCGACGCGTCCTGGCTCCGCAGCAGGAAGGCCCACCAGCCGGGCGGCAGGCGGTGCAGCCACGACGGGATCAGGACCTCCAGAAAGGGCGGCAGGTGGAGGGCGCCCGCGTCGTCCACGGCCCCCAGGAGGGCGATCCAGCGGAGGCGCTGGGGGCGGTCCAGCAGCACCGAGCCCGCCGCCATCCAGGGTTCCGCGTCCCCCTCCAGCAGGGCTTCCCAGGCCCAGGCCCGCAACTCATCCTCCTTGGCCCCCCGCTGCGCGGCCGGGGCGGCCGGGCTGCCGTGGCGGAGCCGGGCCACCCAGGCGGGGTCGGGGCGGGGGCTGAAGGTGGTGGGGAGCATCGTCACCGTGGGCCCCTGGGGCCGGCGGGCCTCCTGCGTCAGGTGCGGCCAGCGCCCTTCCCGGCCGCCCAGCAGCCAGGCCTGGGCGAGCGCGGGCAGGGCCCAGAGCGGATCGCCCCAGCGCCGGCCCCGGTCCAGACCCCAGGGGGCCTTCCAGGAGCCGAGCCAGGCGGCCCTCAGCACCCCAGCATCCCGCGCCAGCCGGCCCAGAAGTCCGGGTAGGTCTTGGCCACGCAATGGGGATCGCGGAGGTCCCCGCCATGGCGCAGTCCCCCCACGGCGGCGGCGAAGGCCATGCGGTGGTCGTTCCGGGGATCGAAGGCTCCGCGAGGGCCTGGAGCCGGTCCCGGGTTCACGCGCAGGGTGTGATCCCCGATGACGACGGCCTCGCCCCCGAGCCAGCGCACCAGCTCCGCCGAGGCATCCAGGCGGTCGCATTCCTTCAGGGGCAGGGTGTGGAGGCCCCGGAGCTCCGAGGGGGCCGGAGCCAGGGCCGCCACGGCCGCCAGCACGGGGCCCAGGTCGGGACAGTCCGTGAGATCAGCATCCAGTCCCTGCCGAAGGGGGCCCGCCAGTTCGAGGGTCTGGGGCGCGACCCAGCGGGAGCGGCAACCCGACGCCTCGAGGATGGCCACCAGGGCCCGGTCGCCCTGGGCATCCCCGGGATCCAGGGGGCCAAGCCGCAGGGGGCGGCCCGTGATGGCGGCGGCGGCGAGGAAGGCGGCGGCACCGCTCCAGTCGCCGGGCAGCTCCAGGGCCTGCGGCGCCAGGGCGCCACCGGGGATGGTCCACCGGCCGGGCTCCAGGTGCGCATCACAGCCGAAGCGCTGGAGCCACTGGGTGGTGAGGGCCAGGTAGCTGGGGCTGGCGGCCTCGGTCCAGCGCAGCGTGCCGCCGTGGGGCAGGCTGGCGGCGGCGAGGGCCAGGCCCGTGAGGAACTGGCTGCTGAGGCGGGCGTCCACCTCCAGATCGAGGCGTCCGGGCGGGGCGGCCACGGGCTCCAGCCTGGCGCCGGTGGCCCCGGGTTCCCACCTCGCCCCGAGGGCCTCCAGGGGGGCCAGCAGGGGGCCCAGGGGGCGCTGGAAGAGCCGGGAATCGCCTTCCAGCCGGATGGAGCCCCGCGCCTTCAGGGCCAGCCAGGGCAGGAGGAAGCGCAGGGTGGTGCCGGAGGCCCCCAGCCAGAGGGGGGCGCTGGCCTGGGGGTGCAGCCCCCCCTCGATGATCCAGGTATCCTCCGATTCGGTGACGCCCAGCCCCAGGGCCCCCAGGGCCTGCCGCATCCAGCGGGTATCCTCGGCCTCCAGTCCGCCCCGCAGGCGGCTTTGCCCCGGCGCCAGGGCGGCCAGCAGCAGGGCCCGGTTGGTGACGGACTTGGACCCGGGCATGCGCACAGGATGCAGCGCCTCCCCAGGGGGGAGGAGGCTGTCTTGCGGAAGTGACAGGAGCATAAGGCAGGGTGCCGCGGCTGCCCGCCCGCCGCAAGCCAACTCGTGCCTGGGCTAGCCGATGTTCTCGTAGATGGGTTTGGAGATGCGCTTGTTGGTTTCCACGACCCACTGGTAGGTGCCGTAGAACTCGATGGTGAGCTTGTACCGGAGGGTGATGGTGCAGGTGCCGGATACGCCGCCACCGGTCTTGACGACCCG
>JAMPXL010000333.1 GCA_023701165.1 Geothrix sp.
CTCTGCCGTGAGGGCGTCCACCTGGCTGAAGGGTTCGTCCATCACCAGGATCTCGGGATCCACCGCCAGGGCCCGGGCCACGCCCACGCGCTGCTTGGTGCCGCGGGAGAGCTCCCGGGGGAAGGCCTCTTCGAAGCCCTCGAGGCCGACCTTGCGGATGGCCTGGTGGGCCCGCTCGCGCACCTCGCCTTCGGGCAGGTCCCGGGCGCGGAGCACCACGCGGACGTTCTCCTCCACCGTCATCCAGGGGTAGAGGGCGAAGCTCTGGAACACCATGGCCACGCCGGGATTCAGGCCGTCCAGCTTCTCCCCGTGGTGGCGCACCTCGCCCTGGGTGGGGGGCATGAGGCCGGCGAGCAGGCGCAGGAGGGTGGACTTGCCGGAGCCGTTGTGGCCGATGATGCAGAGGATCTCGTCGGGCCGCACGTCGAGGCGGATGTCCTCCAGCACGCGCTGCACCTTGCCCCGCAGGCCGGGGAAGCGCATCTGGACGCCGCGGAGTTCACAGATGGGGGAGGTGCGGGCCTGCTGCATGTCCACCTCAGCGGTTGAGCGCGTAGCGGGTTTCGGCCAGGCGGTACAGAGGCACCCAGACGAGACGGTTGAAGAGGACGACCAGCGCCGCCATGAGCAGGGCGCTGGCGGCCAGGTGGGGCATGGAGCCCTGCTCGGTGGCCAGCACCACCTCGGCGCCCAGGCCGAAGGTGCGGAGCGTGTGCTGCTTGGCGGTGACGATCTCGGTGATGATGCTCGCGTTCCAGGCCCCGCCCGTGGCGGTCACCCAGCCCGTCACCAGGAAGGGGAAGACGGCCGGGAAGTAGAGGTTCCAGCAGCGCTTCCACAGGGACATCCGGTAGGCCGAGGCCGCTTCGCGCAGGTCCGCCGGAATGGCCTGGGCCCCCGCGATGATGTTGAAGAGCAGGTACCACTGGGTGGACAGCACCATGAGCAGGACGCAGCTCACGCCCAGGCCGATGCCCATGGACTGGAAGACCAGGATGAGCGTGGCGAAGATCAGGGAGGAGGGGAAGGAGGCGGCCACCTGCACCACGGACTGGAGGCGCCGCGACCACTTGGGCGACATGCCGATCCACAGGCCCACGGGCAGGGTCCAGAGGGTGGCCAGGAAGGTGGAGAGCAGCACCCGGGACAGCGAGGCTCCCCCGGCCTTGATGAGCACCAGCCACTTGGCGCCGCTCACCTCGGCCAGCAGGCGCACGACGGAGACGCTCCCCAGCGCCAGCAGCAGGAGCACGCCCAGCATGGCGGAGGCCGCCACCCAGGAGCCCAGCCGGCCCGGCCGCTGGATCTCCTCGCGGGCCTTGCGGATGAGGGCGGGGCGCGGCGCGCGGCGCAGCAGCCGCTGGCTCCGCCGCAGCTCCAGCCACTTCAGGAGGCGCGAACGCCGGAACAGGCGCAGCAGCCAGTTGTCTCCGGGATCCACTTCCGCGCCCTCGTCCACCTGGAAGCGCTGGGACCAGGCCACCACGGGGCGCCAGACCAGCTGGTCCAGCAACACGACCAGGAGCAGCATGGTGAGGATGGCGTAGATCTGGGCCCGGGTGTTCCCCTGCTCCACCGCAGCGTTCATGTACGAGCCCAGGCCGGGCAGCTGGAAGTTCTTGTCGCCCGCGCGGAAGGCCTCGGCGGACATGAGGAAGAACCAGCTGTTCGCCACGCTCACCATGGAGTTCCACACCAGCCCGGGGGTGGCGAAGGGCAGCTCCACCCAGCGCAGTTTCTGGAGCCAGGTGAACCCGTAGAGGCTGGAGGTCTCCTCCAGCTCCTTGGGCAGGGTCTTCAGCGACTGGTAGAAGCTGAAGGCCATGTTCCAGGCCTGGCAGGTGACGATGAGCAGCACGGCGGACAGCTCCAGCCCGATGTTGCTGCGGGGGAAGACCGTGAGCATGAGCAGCAGCACCGGCGGCAGGAAGGCCAGCAGGGGCACGCTCTGGAGGATGTCGAGGATGGGCACCAGGACGCGTTCCGCCCGCGGATCCTTGGCGGCCCAGTAGGCCACCACCAGCGTGAAGGTGAGGGACACGGCGTAGGCCGCGATGGCGCGGATCAGGGAGAGCAGCAGGTACTTGGGCAGGGCCCAGGCGCTGAGGGCGATCTCCACCGTGGGCCGCTGGACGGCGGTCCACTCCTTCCCCACCAGCCAGAGCGCCGCCAGCGTGCCCACGAGGGCCGCCAGCACGAGGAGATCGATCCACCGGCGGTGCCGGACGGGCGCCGTCAGCAGGTTCATCGCCTGGCCCCAGACGGTGTCGAGGAAGCGGTGGATCATGGCCGGTCCGATCGGATGGATGCGGCGCGGCAACGCGCGCCGGGATCCCGTTCAGGGGGCGGATTCGGGGGAGCGGGTGGAGGCCGCCTCAGCGGGCGGCGCAGCACGACGGAGGTTCGGAGGGGTCGGCTTGTCGTCCCATCGGACCTCCTTTCCGGCGCCAGCCGTTGAATACCAGATCATGCCTCAATTCGCCGGCCCTACCGGCATAAGGGGCCGTAACGGAATCACCAGGAAAACGCAGGTTATTCCGCAACGGCCCCTAAGGGCCATGGCCAGTCTGACCGCCCCGGAAGGGGGGGGTCAACCCGGGAAAACGCCGATTCTCAGGGCCTGGGAACGGCCTGGAGCAGCTGGGCGATGACCTGGTCCGTGGTGGCGCCGTCGGCTTCGCTTTCGAAGGTGAGCAGGAGCCGGTGGCGCAGCACGTCCGGCGCCAGATCCACCACATCCTGGGGCAG
>JAMPXL010000334.1 GCA_023701165.1 Geothrix sp.
GGGACCTCCAGGATGGATCAGCGGTAGTTCCGGTGGAACTCGCCGAGGGCGTCCACCACCTTCTGGATCTTCTCGGTGGGCGGCAGGATGGTGGTGCGGAAGTGCGCGGTGCCCTCGGCCTGGCCGAAGCCCGAGCCCGGCACCACGCAGATGCCCGTCTGCTCCAGCAGGGCCATGGCGTAGTCGAAGTCCGTGCGCCCGGGGGGCAGGGTGATGCTGGGGAAGGCGTACATGGCGCCCGCGATGACGTTGCAGGCGATGCCCTCGATGCGGTTCAGCCCCTCGGCCAGCAGGATGGCCCGCTGCTTCAGCGTGTCGAGGATGGCGCTCCTCTCGGCCGCGTACTGGGCATAGGAGGGCATGCCGGGCCTGGGCGGGCGCACCATGGCGTAGGTGGCGGCCTGGCCGGCAAGGTTGGCGCAGAGGCTCACGCTCTGGAGCTTGAGGATCTGCGCGGCCACGTCGTCGGGCACGTTGCGGTACTCGAAGTAGCCGCCCCTCACGCCGCACTCGCCCAGGAAGCCCTTGGAGCAGGAGTGGAAGCTGAAGAGGGAGACATCCTTCGCGTCCGCCTGGTGGAGCACCTTGGCGAACGAGGTGAACTCGTCGCCCGGCAGGTAGATGTTCTCTTGGTAGACCTCGTCGGCCAAGATCGAGAGCCCGTGGACCTTGGCGAAGTCGATGATCATGGCGATGTTGGCCTCGTCCAGCACCGCGCCCGTCGGGTTGCCGGGGTTGATGACGCAGATGGCCTTCACGTGCGTGCCTTCCGCCTTCGCCTGGGCCAGGGAGGCCTCCAGCATGGGGCGGCTCAGCTTCCAGCCGTTGGCCTCGTCCAGGTAGTAGGGCACCATGCGCCCCTCGTAGAGCGTGATGGTGGCCGAGTAGAGCGGGTACTGCGGGATGGGGACCATGATGCCGTCCGCAGGGCCGCTGATGAGCAGCCGCAGGATGGTCTGCACGCCTTTGCTGGCGCCATCCGTGAGGAAGATGGCATCGGGATCGACGCGCATGTGGTCGCGCTCGAGGATGAATTCCGCCACCGCTTCGCGGATGTAGCGCACGCCCCGGCTTTCGCTGTAGGCGCCCAGCCCGTGCTTCGTCCCGGCGAGGATGGCCTTGGCGGTCTCGGTCACATCTGCCGGGAAGGCGCCCGGGGCCAGTTCCATGAGCGCCGGATATTCGCAGAGGGCCAGGATCTGGCGGTTCCAGGTGAGGGCCTTCTGGCCCAGCGACTGGGGGTTGCCGATGTTGCAGTAGATGATCTCGCGGCCCTGCTTCTCCAGCTCCGCCGCCCGCGCCACGATGGGGCCCCGCACGGCGTATTCGGTCTCAAGGACGGCTTTCCCTAGATCGGTCAATCGGATGGTCATGGGCACTCCAACCCTTGAGTTTAACCCGGGGCCCGCCCTGCCACCCGCGTCTCCCGCTGTGACCCGCGTCATCCTGACCCCAGGCCAGGAACGACGGGCGTTGGAGCCGGGGGCCTCAGGCTATAGACTGGGCCTTCCTGTTCCTTCCAGCCACGCGTCCTCACCTCCTCCTTTTCCAAGAGGCTTCCATGCTCGGTTTCTCCCTCTCCCCTGAACAGCTGGCCGAAAAAGAACGGGCCCACACCTTCGCTGAAAAGATCATGCGGCCCGTGGCCCGCAAGTACGACGAGACCGGCGAGTGGGCCGTGGACGTCTACAAGGCGGCCTGGGACCAGGGCTATTTGCAGGCCCTGGTGCCCGAGGACTGCGGCGGCCCCGGCGCCAAGCAGGTGGAGGAAGCCATCGTCTGCGAAGAGCTGGCCTGGGGCTGCGCGGGCCTCTACACCTCCATCATGGCCAACGGCCTCGCCATGACCCCCCTGCTCGTCGCGGCCTCCCCCGAGCAGAAGAAGAAGTGGCTGGGCATGCTCGCGGAGGAGCCCAAGTTCGCCGCCTTCTCCCTGTCCGAGCCCAATGCCGGATCTGACGCGGGCGGCATGAGCTGCCGCGCCGAGAAGAAGGGCGACAAGTACATCATCAACGGCACCAAGTGCTACTGCACCAACGGCGGCTACGCCGACTGGTACGCCCTCTTCTGCAGCACGGACCCCAGCAAGGGCGCCCGCGGCACCAGCTGCATCGTGGTTCCCCGCGACACCCCAGGCCTGGTGGTGGGCAGGGCCATGGACAAGATGGGCCAGCGCGCCAGCAATCAGGTGGAGCTCTACTTCAACGACGCCGAGGTGCCCGTGGAGAACCTGCTGGGCAAGGAGGGCATGGGCTTCGTCATCGCCATGAAGACCCTCGACCAGACCCGCGCCGCCGTGGCCGCCGGGGGCGTGGGCGTGGCCCGCGCCGCCTTCGAGATCGCGCTGGAATACGCCAAGACCCGCATCCAGTTCGGCCAGCCCATCTTCGCCAACCAGGCCATCAGCTTCATGCTGGCGGACATGGCCAAGAAGATCGAGGCCAGCCGCCTGCTCACTTACCAGGCCGCCTGGATGACCGACAACGGCATCAAGAACTCCAAGCAGAGCGCCATCGCCAAGACCTTCGCCACCGATACCGCCATGGAAGTCAGCACCGACGCCGTCCAGATCCTCGGCGGCAACGGCTACAGCCGCGACTACCTGGTGGAGAAGTGCATGCGCGACGCCAAGCTCCTGCAGATCTACGAGGGAACGAACCAGATCCAGCGGCTGGTCATCGCCAAGGAGATCCAGCAGGGGAATTGACCGGGAGAGAACGGGCCACCAAGCGGGTCACGAGCGAAC
>JAMPXL010000335.1 GCA_023701165.1 Geothrix sp.
ATTGGATGTGAGCCGCGGCTGGATCCGCCCCGGAGGGCAAGGGGCGGCGCCCGGCGCGATACTGCGTCGAACGCCTCGCCGATAGTGCCGCTATCGCCATCGTCGTTCTCCTTGTCTCGCTTGGGCGGCGCCCCTTGCGCGGCCGCACCCCAATTTGAAGGGAGGCCCTAACGCCCCCCGGCAGTTTCCAGCTCCTGCATGATGCGGTCCCGGGCCGCGGAGACCTCGGCCACGGCGGCCTCGGGCTTGAGCTTGACGACCTCCTTGGTGCGGCGGTCCCGCAGCTCCACGATGCCGTCCTTGAGTCCCTTGGCGCCCACGGTGAGGCGCAGGGGGAAGCCCAGCAGGTCCGCGTCCTTGAACTTGGCGCCGGGGCTCATGCCCTCGCGGTCGTCATGCAGCACCTCGAAGCCCGCCGCTTCAAGTTCCTTCTCCACCTGGGAGGCCACGCCGGAGACATCCGGGTTGCCGGGATCCAGGCAGACCACATGGACCTGGTAGGGCGCGATGGGCCAGGGCCAGATGATGCCGTCGGCGTCGTAGTTCTGCTCGATGGCCGCCGCCACCGTGCGGGTGATGCCGATGCCGTAGCAGCCCATCACCATGGGGTTCTCCTTGCCCTGCTCGTCCAGGAACGTGCAGCCCATGCTCTTGGAATACTTCACCCCGAGCTTGAAGACCTGCCCCACCTCGATGCCACGGAAGGCCTGGTAGTGGCCCTTCCCGCAGCGGGTGCATGCGTCGCCCTCCGCCGCCATGCGCAGGTCGGCGTAGGTGCAACCCGGCAGATCCCGGACGGGATCGAGGCCGAAGTGGTGGTGGTCCGTGCGGTTGGCGCCGCAGGTGAGGTTCACGGCGCCTTCCAGGCTGCGGTCCACAAGGATCTGGACATCCTTCAGGCCCACCGGGCCCATGAAGCCGGTCTTGGCGCCGGTGAAGGCCTCGGCCTCCTCCAGGGGCATGAGCTCCATCTCCGCCGCGCCCATGTGGTTCTTCACCTTCACGGGGTTGACCTCGTGGTCGCCGCGAAGCACCGCACCCACCAGCTTCGCAGTCCCGTCCGCGAAGGTGGCGCGGTACAGGAAGAACTTGCTGGTCTGGGTGATGGGCATGCCGGTGGGGTGGTCGGCATCGATCATGCCCGCCGCCTGCTCCACCTGCCCCACCACCCCCGGTGTGCGGAAATGGTCTTTCTTCAACCCGAAAGCATTCCCGTGTTCTCCGGCGCGCAGCGCCGGAGCCTCCGTCTTCTCGATGTTGGACGTGTAGTCGCAGCCGTCGCAGCTGAGGATGGCGTCCTCGCCGCTGCCCGCCAGCACGTGGAACTCGTGGGTGAAGCTGCCGCCGATGGCGCCGCTGTCGGCTTCCACGGGGCGGAACTTCACCCCCAGGCGGCCGAAGATGCGCTTGTAGGCGTTGAACATGGCCCAGTACTCGCGGTCGGCGCAGGCGTCGTCCGCGTGGAAGGAGTAGCCGTCCTTCATGGTGAACTCGCGGCCCCGCATGAGGCCGAAGCGGGGGCGGCGCTCATCGCGGAACTTGGTCTGGATCTGGAACAGGTTCATGGGCAGCTGCTTGTAGCTGCGCACGTTCTTGCGGACGATGTCGGTGATCACTTCCTCGTGGGTGGGGCCCAGGCAGAAGTTGTAGAACTCCCGCTCGTCGGGCTTCTCGCCCCGGGCCCGGCGCTCGGCCAGCTCGGCCTTGGCCTTGCGGTCGCAGAAGCGCAGCAGCTCGTCGCCGTAGAACTTCCAGCGGCCGCTCTCCTGCCACAGCTCCGCGGGCAGCACCGCGGGCATGAGCAGCTCCTGGCAGCCGTCCTTGGCCAGCTCCTCGCGGACGATCTCCTCGAACTTGCGGATGCTCCGGAAGGCCAGCGGCAGGTAGCTGTAGATGCCCGCGGCCACCTTCTGGATCATGCCGGCGCGCATCATGAGCTGCTGGCTCACCACGTCGGCATCGCGCGGCGTCTCGCGCAGGGTCTGGATCAGGAGCTTCGACTGCTTCATGGGGGCCTCGAACTTTTTAGTCTAACCCAGGCCCAGGCCTAATCCCGCGAGATGAAAAGCCAGCCGCGAATGGCACGAGCCGCCCTTCGGGCACGCGAATGAAAAGGAAACCCCAGGATGGAAAGGGGCCACTCGGCTTCCGAGCGCATCTAGATCAGTTATTCGCGCCCATTCGCGTCATTCGCGGTTTCAGTTCAGCAGGCCCTGCACCAGGGCGCTGGCGGCCTTGCCGTCGAAGGCTCCGCCGTGGGCCGCCTGCAGGGCCTTCATGACCAGGCCCATATCCTTCTTCGCCGTGGCGCCGCTCTGGGCGATGGCAGCCTTCACGGCCGCCTCCAGGGCCGGGCCCTCGATCATGGCGGGCAGGTAGGGCTTCAGGATCTCGATTTCTGCCCGCTCCTGCGCGGCCCGGTCCGCCTGGCCCACCTTCTCGAACTGGGCGATGCTGTCCTCCCGGGACTTCACCAGGCGCTTGAGGACGGCCAGGGCATCGGCCTCCTCCAGGGTGCCCTGGGGGCTCAGCCCCTTGGCCACGGCCTCGTTCTTGTAGGCGGCCAGGGCCATGCGCAGCACCCCGGTCCGGGCCGCATCCCGGGCCAGCATGGCGGTTTTCAGATCGGCCTGCAGACGGACGAGCACGGGGACCTCCTTGGAGAATTCCCATGGTGACGCAGTTCCGGAGGCATTCCATGCCAGAAGTCATGCCGGAGAATTC
>JAMPXL010000336.1 GCA_023701165.1 Geothrix sp.
CCAGGCGTGGTTCTCCAGCCAGGGAGGGCCGGTGCCGGACGCGGCGGATCTGCCCGTGGCGTCGGACTGGGAGGCGCGGCGGGACCGCCGCCTGGGGGACTTCCTCCGCGCCTGCCGCGGGGAAGGAGGGGCGCCATGAACGGCCCCCTCCGCATTCCGCGGCCCGCCGTGCTGGATCGCATCCCGCACCCCTTCGCCGTGCTCGAGGCCAGCGCGGGCACGGGGAAGACCTTCACCATCGAGCACCTGGTGGCCGACCGGGTGCTGGCGGGTGTGCCTCTGGAGCGCATCCTCGTGGTGACCTTCACGGACAAGGCGGCCCTGGAGCTGCGCACGCGCATCCGCGGCCTGCTGGAGCGGCTGCTCGCGCATCCCGGCCCGGAGGCCCAGGAGGACGCACCCGCCTGGATCCTAGATGAGGCGGCCCGGGGACGGCTGAAGCAGGCCCGGGCCTCCATGGAGCGGGCCACCCTCGCCACCATCCACAGCTTCTGCCAGCGCGTGCTCCAGGAGAGCGCCCTGGAGCGCCGGAGCCTCTTCGACCAGGCCCAGGGCGATGCCCGCCAGCTCTTCGACCGCGCCTGGCGGGAGCTGCTGCGGGGGGGTCTGGCTGGCGCGCCGGAGCTGCGCGGCCTCCTGCGGGAGGCCCTGGAAGCGGGCTGGACCGTGGAGAAGCTGGGCGATCAGCTCTGGGACGTCCATCGCGAGCGGGCCTTGTGCGTGCCGGACGTGGCCGCGGCGGAGGCCCATCGGCAGCGCTTCCCCGTGGGGATCGATCCCCAGGCCGTGGCGGCGGGCTGGGCCGCGGCGAAGGTGAACGCCGCCACCCTCAGGGCCGCCCAGGCCCGGCTGGGGCCCTTCCTGGGGCTGATGGAGCGCAGCGCCTTCGGCTTTGCCTCAGGCCTGGAGGACCTCGGCTTCGACAGCCTGCAGAAGGCCTCGTCGAAGGAGGGGCTGGCGGGCGCGGCGGCGGCCTTCGCGGACTGGTGCCTGGCCTTCGAGCCCGCCTCGCCGGAGGCGGTGCTGGTGCAGGCCTTCCTGGGGCCCGTGCAGGCGCGGCTGGAGGCCCTGAAGGCGGCCGAGGGCCTCTTCGACTTCGACGACATGATCCTGCGGGTGCGGGACGCGCTGGCGGGGCCCGGGGGTGACGTCCTGGCCGCGCGGCTGCGCGAGCGCTTCGAGGTGGCCCTCATCGACGAGTGCCAGGACACGGACGCGGCCCAGTGGGAGATCTTCCGCACCCTGTTCCACCGCGAGGGCCACGAGCTGGTGCTGGTGGGCGACCCCAAGCAGGCCATCTACGGGTTCCGCGGGGGTGACCTGCCCACCTACCTGGCGGCGCGGGACCTTCTCACGGCGGGCCGCGGCGCCGTGGATCTGGCGGAGAACTTCCGTTCCACCGCGCCCCTGCTGAGGGCCTGCGAGCGGATCTTCGCGCACCCGGCCTTCTTCACGGGGGCCGTGGCCTTCCACCCCGTCTCCTGCGGGCGCCCGGACCTGGGCCTAGAGGACGGGCAGGGCGCGCCCCTGCCGCCCCTGCGCGTGCTGCGGGTGGAGGAGCTGTCCGGCGGCATGCGGCTCTGGCGCCGCGTGGCCCTGGGCATCGCCCGGGAGCTGAAGGGCCTGCTGGCTTCCGGGGCCCGGTTCGGTCCCGAGGGGAATCGACAGTCTCTGTCGCATCGACATGTCTTCGTGCTGGTGGGCAAGGCCTCGGAGGGCCGGCTCATGGCCGAGGCCCTGGGCGCCGTGGGCCTGCCCTTCGCCTTCTTCAAGCAGAAGGGCCTGTTCCAGACCCCCGAGGCCTCGGCCTGGCTGAGCCTGCTGCGGGCCATCGAAGACCCCGGGGACCGGGGCCGCCTCGCCCGGGCACTGTTGACGCCCTTCTTCGGCCTCTCCCTTTCCGATCTGGAGGGGATGCGGGACCTGAGGGAAGACCATCCGGCTCTCCAGCGCCTGCGCGCCTGGCGCGAGACAGCCCAGCGCCGCCGCTTCGCGGATCTGGTGGAGCAGGTGCTGCGGGACAGCGCCGTGGCGGAGCGCCTGCTGCTGTTCCGGAACGGCGAGCGGGCCCTCACCAACCTGCGGCACCTGGGCGAACTGCTGGTCCGCGCCGCCGCCGAGCGCCACGGGGACCTGGCCCTGCTCATCCGCCAGCTGTGCCGGTGGGGCCGGGGCCTGGATTTCCCGCCGGGCGAAAGCGGCGACCAGCAGCGCCTGGAGGGTCGTGTGGACGCGGTGCAGATCCTCACCCTGCACGCCGCCAAGGGCCTGGAGGCCCCGGTGGTGGCGGTCTTCGCGCCCGGCGAGGGCCGGGGCTCCCTGCGCCGCTTCCACGACGGGCAGGGACGGCGCTGCCTTCACCTGGGCAGGCCGCCGAGAGGATCGGCCCTCGAAGCCGCCATTGCCGCGGAGGAGGCCCACGAGCAGGAGCGCCTCGTGTACGTGGCCCTCACCCGCGCCCAGGCCCAGCTGGTGGTGCCCTGCTTCGTGGTGGATTCGACGGCGAAGGCCACCGCGGGCCAGGCGAAACATCCGGACGGCCCTCTGCGCGTCCTCAACCGGGTGCTGCGGCCCCTGCTCGAAGCCGGTCTCGGTGCCGAGGCCTCCGTCACGGCCCTGGCGGCCATGGAGGCCGCCGTGCCCGCGGCCCCGCCTTCCACGCTGGCCACCTGGGCGCCGCCGCCCACGGCCATCCACGGGCCCAGCCTGGATGCGGCGGCC
>JAMPXL010000337.1 GCA_023701165.1 Geothrix sp.
CCGCGATGCGGGTGCCCACGGCCTTGTAGGCCAGGATGATCATGATGATCATCACGCCCAGGCCCACGGCCACGTAGAGGCGCGTCAGCTCGGGATGGCGCTTGGGAGCGGGATTCATGTCTCCAGCAGGCTATCCTGGATGGTCGAGGAAGGGCCAGGGATGGAGGACGAGACAGCCGCGAGCAGGGCCTTCCTGGCCGACCTCGCCCCGGTGGAGGATGCGGCCTGGGACGAGGTCCACACCGCCTCCGGGCGCCGCCCCCGCCTGTCCGCCGAATTCTGGACCTCCCGCCAGCGGCAGGCCGCCAACCTCCACGAGATCTCGTACCGGGCCTGCTACAAGCCCCAGCTGCCCCGCCACTTCATCGAGCGCCTCACCCTGCCTGGCGAGCGGGTCTACGACCCCTTCAGCGGCCGGGGCACCACGGCCCTGGAGGCCGCCCTCATGGGCCGCCGCGTGGCCGCCAACGACCTCAACCCCCTGTCGCGGATGCTGGCGGAGCCCCGGCTCACCCCGCCGGATCCCGCCGAGGTGGCCCGGCGTCTGGCGGCCATCCCCCGCACGGGCGCGGCGGATGGCCTGGAACTCGACATGTTCTTCCACCCGGATACGGAAGCGGAGATCCGCGGGCTGCGGAGCTGGTGCCTGGACCGCGAGGCGAGCGGCGAACTCGACGCCCTCGACGCCTGGATCCGCATGGTGGCCACCAACCGCCTCACGGGGCACAGCCCGGGCTTCTTCTCCGTCTACACCCTGCCCCCCAACCAGGCCGTCACCGCCGAGACCCAGCGGCAGATCAACGCCAAGCGGAACCAGGCCCCCACCTACCGGGACACCCACACCCTCATCCTCAAGAAGACCCGGCAGCTGCTGGCGGGGCTCGACGCCTTGGCCCTGCGGAACCTGGCCGAAGCCGCCGAGGACGCCCAGTTCCTCACCGGGGACGCCCGGGCCACCCCGGCCCTGGAAGACGGCTCCGTGGCCCTCACCGTCACTTCGCCCCCCTTCCTCGACGTGGTCGACTACGTGGGCGACAACTGGCTGCGCTGCTGGTTCACGGGCCTGGACGCCGCCGCCATCGGCCGGGGCCTCAGCACCCACCGCACGGTGGAGGCCTGGTCCCAGGCCATGGCCGGGGTCTTCGCCGAGCTGCACCGCGTCACCCGGCCCGGGGGCTTCGTGGCCTTCGAGGTGGGCGAGGTGCGCGGCGGCCGGCTGAAGCTCGACGAGATCGCCCTGCCCCTGGGCCTCGGGGCGGGCTTCCGCGCCCACGGCGTGCTGGTGAACACCCAGGCCTTCACCAAGACCGCCCACATCTGGGGCGTGGACAACAACGGCAAGGGCACCAACAGCAACCGCATCGTGCTGTTTGAAAAGTGATCGCTCCGGCCAGCCGATCAGGGATCGTGGGGCAGGAGGAACCGGTGGACCGCGACATCGCCAACAAGATCATTGAGTTCATCTACACCGCCACGGGGATGAACTCCATCGTCTGCGACCTGACCGGGACCATCGTCGCCGCCAAGATCGCGTCCCGGGTGGGGAACGTCCACGCCGGCGCCCGGCAGATGCTCCAGGAGAACCTGCCCCACATCATCATCACGGCCGAGGAGGAAGCGGCCTCGGGGGGGCTCGTCAAGGCGGGCATCAACCTGCCCATCCGGCACAACGACGAGCTGATCGGCTCCATCGGCATCCCGGGCGATCCCGAAAAGACCATGCTGGTGACCAAGATGGCCTCGGGCCTGTTTTCGAAGGAGCTGCGCGAGCGGGAGATCCTGAACCTCCTGCTGGGCCATGCGGCGCAGATGGACAGCGCCATCACCGCCATCGTGTCCACGGTGGAGCAGGTGAACGCGTCCCAGGTGCAGGTCTCCGGCATGGTCGACGAGGTGGAGCAGCTCGTGAGCGCCTCCTTCGATGACCTCAAGACCACCGACGAGGTGGTCGGCACCATCCAGACCATCGCCAGCAACACCCAGATGCTCGGCTTGAACGCGGCCATCGAGGCCGCCCACGCCAAGGAGCATGGCCGGGGCTTCGCCATCGTGGCGGAATCCGTCCGGAAGCTGTCCATCGAATGCGGCGAGTCCGCCGAATCCATCAAGGTCACCCAGGCCCACCTGAACAGCTCCATGGGCCGGGTCGTGGACTGCTCCAGGGACCTGACGGCCCAGGCCCACGAGCAGACTCGGGCCACCAGCGCCATCGCCCACATGGTGATGGACCTGAAGAAGGTCAGCGAGGGCCTGATGGCCATGGCCCGGGCCTAGGCCCGGAGGCCCGGGAATCCCCCCTCAGCTGCGTCCCGTCCACCCGGGCGGCACGACGAGGACGTACCCCCGCCCGCGCTCATTCCACGCCTCGGCCCGGTGGTCCTCCCACGCGAGCCTGCGGGGCTGGCCAGCCCCCTCGGGCAGGCCCCGCAGGGCGCGGTCGAAGACGTAGATGGCCCGCCCATCCTCGAGGAAGTAGCAGGCCGCCCGGCAGGCCTTCATGTCGCAGGCGCAGCCCCCCTTCACGGCCTGACCGGCCAGGCACTCGGGCAGCAGGGCGGGGAACCCGACGGCCTGGCGGGACCAGACCCGGCTCTGCTCAGCAAGGCTCGGACCCGAGGCCGCCACCACGAACTCCATGCGCGGGGCCGCCATGTACCTCTGGATCGCGGCCCGGCTGAGCCGCACGCCTTCCTGACTGCGCCAGTGCGCCATCCAGCCCC
>JAMPXL010000338.1 GCA_023701165.1 Geothrix sp.
CATGCCTTCGATGCCGAGGCGCCCCTCCGCTCGGCCGCGCTCGAACCGGACGGAACCTTCAAGACCCTCCACGCTGCGCCCTCCGAAGAAGAGGCGGCCACGGCTCAAGGTGGCCTGGCCCTCGGGCAGATCCAGGGCCCCGAAGGGACTGGTGATGGGTCCCAGAAGCCGCGCGTCCACCTGGGACTGGAAGCGGGGACCGGGCAGGGCCAGCAGCTGGGAGTCCAGGCGCCCGGCCAGATCGACCCGCCAGGTCCAGCGGCGGAAATCCATGTCGGCCTTGCCTGTCAAAGCCAGGGCGCCCTCGGGCTCGGCCTCAGGGCCGCCCAGCAGGTCCAGCTGTTCTCCGATCCTCACATCTTCAAGACCCAGCCGGAGGGCATCAAGGTCCATGTGGAAGTCGGCGGATGCTGCTGGAATTTTGATCCCGTATGCTTCTGCTGATTCGACTTGGGCTGCGCCAGTCATCAGGATGTGGGCGTAGGTCCCACGGAGCCGGACCCATCCACCGCCGGTTCCGGTGATGGGGAGTTCCCTTCCTTCGCTGTCCTTCAGATCGGCGGCCCTCAGCCCCTCGGCCAGGGGCAGGCGGAAGGCGGTGAAGCACATGTCCAGTTGGGGTTGGCCCGGAAGAGTCGGACCCCAGGTGAGCCAGAGCTCGCCGCCGCCGCGCCCTTCATCCTTCTGGACATCGATGCCGGTGACGCGAAGCTCTGAGCCCCGGATCTCAGCCTTCGCCTGGAGGCTGTCGGCCCGGGCCCCATGCCAGCGGGGATGCGCCACGCCGATCGAGCCTTCCAGGTCCAGACCAGCGCCACGGCTCCACTGGACCTTGGCCTGGGCCCGGGTCTGGCCTTCCATGTCCAGGTCCACCACCTTCCAGGCCCGGAGGGCCTGGGCCACCTGGCCCGCGCCGATCTCCACCTGGCCCTCGGCTTCCAGACGCGCCAGTCCGCGGGCGTCCAGGCCGGCCCATCCGGTCCCCTGGGCCTTGAGGGCCTCCAGGTCCAGCTGGAACTGATCCAGGGTGGCCCGGCCCTGCTTCAAGGTGGCGCGGAGGTTTCCGGCTTCCAGGCCGTGCTGGGTCAATCCGAGCTTGAAGGAGGCCTGCCAGCGGTCCGCCCGGTCGAGGAGGGCGGGATCCCCGGGCCCTTCCAGGCGGGCCTCCAGGGTGCCACGGACACCTTCGAGTTCCGGCAGGCGCAGGATCCGGCCAAGGGCCTCCAGGTGCAGGGCCTGCCCCGAGAGGGTGGCGAGGGCCGGGGCCTTGCGGGACCAGGTTCCCTCCAGGGCCAGGTCCCCTTGGGGCGAATGCCAGCGGAAGCGGCTCAGGAGGAGGCTGTCCAGGCCGCCGCTGCTGCGGAGCTCGAGGCTGCCGGGAAGCAGGGCGCGGTCCGCCGGGCGGAGGTCACCGCCCTCGGCACGGAGGGTCCACTGGGGCGCCGCGAGGGTTCCCACCACCGTGGCCTCGAGGTCCAGGCTGCCGGTGAGGGGCGGACGGGCCACGCCACCCCACTGGGCGGCCTGGGCCAGGCCCAGGACTCCCGTAAGCTGGGCCTCCAGCCGCTCAGGCCCTTGGGCGGTCTTCAGGGCCAGACGCCCGCGCAGGCGGGCCTGGCTTTCGCCGAGGCGGAGATACCCCTCTTTGAGGGCCAGGGCCGTTTCGGAAAGCTCGCCGTTCAGGTCGAGCCGCCCCTTTTCCCAGCCCCTGGGCCCCTTGACCGCCAACTGGGGGCCTGCCACATCCATGCGCAGCTGATTGGGCCCCATGCCCGTGGCCTTCACCTCGAACTGGTAGCGCGCAGGAGGCAGGCCCCGCCAGGGCTCGGGAATGTCGATCTCCCCTCCCGTGAGGCTGAACAGGTCCAGCCGCACCTGGGGCAGGGGGCCCTTCCGCGGCGGGCGTTCCTTCAGGCGGATGGCGGACACCCCCGCCTCCGTCAGGCGGAGGCGGGGCCGTTCCATCCGGATGGCGTAGATCCGCGGCTCGGCGGAGAACAGAGAGAGCAGGTCAGCCTGCACCTCCACCTTCTGCACGGTGAGCAGGTCCCCCCCCAGGCGCACGTCCCGAAGGGAGGCGTAGCCGAGGATGGGATGGACCTCCAGCTGCCCCACCTCCAGGGCCAGGCCTGTCTCCTCGCGCACGAGGGTCTCGATTTTCGAAACGGTCCAGCGCAGGACCGCGGGCCGGGTCGCCACCCAGGGAACCACGGTCACGGTGGCGGCGCCCGCCACCAGGAGGTAGGACACGCGCCGCACCCAGCGGCGGCCCCAGAGCCGCCGTACCGCATCCTTGGTGGGGTGCCAGATCATCAGCTAGTTCTTTTCGCCGCAGTTGGGGCAGGTCATGGCCATGCGGGGCAGTTGGCGGTAGCAGAAGCGGCAGAGGCGGGACTGGGTCGCCGCCCGGAGCGTGGGGTGGGGACCCGAGGTGGACGTGGACAGGACCGCGGTGCCCAGGGGGCGGGTCTCGCGGGCCACGCTGTCCTTGAGGCGGCGCAGGGCTTCGAGGAGGGCCTGCGCCGACAGGTACCGCTCGCCCAGGTTCACAGCCAGGGCCTTCATGACCACTTCGGAGAAGGCCTTGGGGACGATGGGATTGCGGAGGTGGGGCGCCAGGATCTGCTGGCTGGTGAAAGCCTGGGCGATCTTGAGGGGATCCGCGTCGTAGAAGGGCACAGTGCCCGTGAG
>JAMPXL010000339.1 GCA_023701165.1 Geothrix sp.
ACCAAGATCCACACCGCCGACATCCGCGTGCTCTTCCCCAACTTGGCCCTGGACTTCCTCAAGGGCAACGGCGACGCCCGCCTGGTGGCCAGCCCCAATGTCCGCGTGCTCTCCGGTGAAACCGGCGAAGTGAACATCGGCGAGAAGATCTCCACCACCCAGAGCCAGCTCTCCCTGCCGACCACCGGAACCACCGGCACCGCCAATGCCTCCTCCCTGCTGGGCGGCGTGGGCCAGACCTCGTTCTCGTACGAGGACGTGGGCGTGAAGATCAAGGTGGAGCCCCGCGTCCACCACAACGGCGAGATCACCCTCAAGATCAACAGCCTCGTCACGACCCTGAAATCCGGCTCCACACCTGGCCGCCCGGACCTCGGGAAGCGGGAGATCATCACCTCCGCCCGCCTCCGGGACGGCGAGACGGCCATCTTCGGCGGCCTGTTGAAGGACGAGGAGCAGAAGAGCCTCCAGGGCATCTGGGGCCTGGCGGACATCCCCTTCATCGGGCGGCTGGTGGGCAACACGCGCAACAGCAAGGCCAAGACGGATGTGATCCTCACCATCCGGGCCGTCCTGGTGCGGAAGCCCATGATCACCGATCAGGACATGGCGGCCTTCAACCCCGACGAAGCCGCGGCCCAGGCCAGCCAGCTCGCGGCCAAGGCCACGAAGGCAGCGGCCCGTCCTGCCGCTGGCCCCGCCGTTTCCGCCCCTCAGCCCGGAGCCCCGGTCCAGACCGCCCCTGCGGCGCCTGCCCAGGGCGCCACGGCCCAGGCCATCCAGGACAAGAAGCCCGATGGACCTGCCGAGGATCCGCGACCTCCGGCGGCCTCGGACCTCGTGATCTTCATGTCCCCCGTGGCCGCGGAAATCAAGGCGGGCGAGCGGGTCCAGATCGGGCTCACCGTCAGCGGGGGCCAGGGCCTCAGCTCAGGCACGCTGGAGCTCCGCCTGCCCCCGGGCCTCAAACTCGGCTCGGTGGCGCCCGGCGACTTCATCACCACCGATGGGGGAAGCCTCGAGCAGTTCCCCGGCAAGGACGGCGTGCTGAAGCTCGTGTTCAAGCGCAGCGGCGCCGGCGTGGACAGCGGCCTTCTGGCCACCCTGGAGTTTTCGGGTCTCACTGCCGGCAACGCGCCGGTGCTCATCCAGAGCGGCCAGTTCCTCGCAGGCACCGCGCCCATCTCCGGGCGCTGGTCCAACGCCCTCGTGACGGTGCAGTGAGCCGCCAAGGCGGATTCACCCTGCTGGAACTGGTGGTCACGGCCACCGTGCTGCTGATCCTCGCCTCCGTCACGGTGCCCCTGGCCCGCAACGGCCTCAAGCGCCAGCAGGAGCTGGAACTGCGCCGGAACCTCCGGGAGATCCGCCTGGCCATCGACGACTACAAGAAGCAGGCCGAGCAGCAGAAGATCAAGGCCCCGCCCGCCGAGGCCAATTTCTATCCGGAAAGCCTGGAGGTCCTGGTGGAGGGCGTTCCCGCCACCGGGTCCCTCAGCCGGAAAGTGAGGTTCCTGCGCCGCATTCCGGTGGATCCCTTCACCGGCAAGGCCGATTGGGGCCTCCGGAGCACCAGCGACGATGCCAACAGCACCAGCTGGAGCGGCGGCCATGTCTACGATGTCTACAGCCTGGCCCAGGGCACGGGCATGAACGGCATCCCCTACCGCGAGTGGTAGCCCCGGTTCCGGCGCGAGAAACGGTGTTGCCTCTCCCGGCGAACCGCGCTAGGCTTGGAGTTCGGCACATCCGGAACCCTAGGGACCCGGGATGTTCTTTCAAGCGGATATGGCGGAATTGGTAGACGCGCTAGTTTCAGGTACTAGTGTTCACAAGACGTGGGGGTTCGAGTCCCTCTATCCGCACCATTTTCTCGCCGGCGCTGCCGGCAAGAAAATGGTTGTTGAAAATCAAAAGGCACTTGGCCTCCTCCAAGTTCGACCCACTCTCGGTACGGGACTGAGAGTCTTCGCCGCAGGCGATATCTGGCAACGCGCAGCGTTGGCAGCAGGGTGACGGGCGATCCCCCGAAAAGGAGCCACCATGGCCCTCAATGTGGAACAGAAGAAGATCATCATCGACGACTACAAGCAGCACGAGTCGGATACGGGTTCGCCCGAAGTGCAGGTCGCGATCCTCACCAAGCGCATCAACGACCTCACCGAGCACTTCAAGACCCACACCAAGGACTACCACAGCCGCCGCGGCCTCATGATCATGGTCGGCCAGCGCCGCCGCCTGCTCGACTACCTCAAGAAGAAGAGCAAGGACCGCTACGCCACCCTGATCGAGCGCCTCGGCCTCCGCCGATAGGGCCTCTTCATTCCGCAAAACGCCCGCGCAAGCGGGCGTTTTGCTATGTTCGAAGCCATGGACCTCGTTCCCCTGCCCCAGCCCGAGCACCCGGATCCCTACACGGTCCTCGACCGGCGGCCCGTGTACGACTCGCCCTGGATCCGGATCCGCGAGGACCGCTTCCGCCACCGCAAGGGCGCCGAAGGCCGCTACGCCGTGTGCGGCTTCCACCGCACGGCCTGCGGCGTGCTCGCCCTGGACGACGAGGACCGGGTGGTGCTCGTGGGCCAGTGGCGCTATCCGCTGGAGGCCTATTCCTGGGAGCTTCCCGAGGGCGGCGGCGATGCCTCGGAAAGCCCCTTTGAAGCCATGCGCCGCGAACTGGC
>JAMPXL010000340.1 GCA_023701165.1 Geothrix sp.
CCTGGGACAACCCAGCCAGCCCTCCGCCATCGTCCCGGTGCCCGTGGGCCCGGACGCCCTGGCCGTGGACCTGGCGGCGCATCTCCAGGCCCAGGGCTTCGATGTACGCGCCGTGCGCCCCCCCACGGTGGCCGAGGGCTCGGCGCGGCTGCGGATCACCACGGGCGCCCATCTGGAATGGGATCAGATCGAGGCCCTGGCCTCTACCCTGCGGGGGGCATGGAAAGGCTGACTCAGGCTTCCAGCGCCTTGCGTAGGGCCTGCATCAGATCCTTGAGCTGGAAGGGCTTCTGCACGAAACCCACCAGGCCCTTGCCCAGGAAATCCTGGACGGCTTCCTGCTCGTTGTAGCCGCTGGTGAGGACCACGCGGCAGCCCGGATCCAGGCGGCGCAGCTCGCGGAAGGTTTCGACGCCGTCCAGGTGGGGCATGGTCAGGTCCATGAGCACAGCCCGGATGGCGCCGCCCTGGGCCTGGTAGCAGGCCAGGGCCTCGAGGCCATCCTGGGCGAGCACCACGTCGAAGCCCCGCGCGCGCAGGAGCGCCTCGGCGATGGCGCGGACACTCTCCTCGTCATCCACCACCAGGACCTTGCCGGAACCCGTCCAGGTCTCCGGTTCGTCCTCTTCCAGGCCCGGAGGCACCGCATCCAGGCCGGCGGGAAAGATGAGCTTGAAGGTGGTGCCCTTCCCCGCCTCGCTGTAGACGCGGATGCCGCCCTTGTGGCCGCGGACGATGCCCTGCATGGCGGACAGGCCCAGGCCGCGCCCCGTGAACTTGGTGGTGAAGAACGGCTCGAAGATGCGCGCCAGCACGTCGGGGCTCATGCCCTGCCCTGTGTCCGACACCTCCAGAGACAGAAAGGTCCCGGGCTCGATGGCCTGGCCGGGGAAGTCCCGGGCCAGGTCCTCTTCCCCATAGGTGTGGGCCCCTGTGCGGATCGAGACGATGCCCTCCCCGTCCCCGATGGCTTCGGAGGCATTGGTCACGAGGTTCATGACCACCTGCTGGATCTGCGAGGCCTCAGCCATGAGGGCGGGAAGCCCCGGCTGGAGCTGGAACCGCAGCGTCACCTTCTTCGAGATGGAGACGCCCAGCAGATGGGACATCTCCTCCACGGCCTGGTTCAGATCCAGGGGCGCCACCACGAACCGGCCCTTCCCTGAGTAGGCGAGCATCTGCCGCGTCAGGCCCGTGGCCCGCTGGACGGACTTCTCCAGGTTCTCCAGGTAGGGATGCGCCGGCGACAGGGGCGGGATGCACATCTGGGCCAGGTTGATGTTCCCCAGGATGGCCGTGAGCAGGTTGTTGAAGTCGTGGGCGATGCCCCCGGCGAGGACGCCCAGGCTCTCCAGCTTCTGGCTCTGGAGCTGGGCCTGCTGGGCCCGGCGCCGCTCGGTGATGTCTGTGATGATGCCCAGCACGCTCATCACGCGCCCTTCCTCATCCAGCACGGGGTTGCCGGTGACGATGGTCCAGATCTCGGTGCCGTCCTTCCTCCGGAACCGGGAATCGTGCTGGGCCCCGATGCCTTCCCGGCGCTGGGCCATGTTGCGCCGGGCCTGGGGCACATCTTCTTCGAACATGAACCAGAACAGGGGGCGTCCGACCATCTCCTCGGGCGTGTAGCCGAGCATCTCGGCCATGCGGCGGTTGGCGAAAGTGGTGAGGCCCTCCGGATCCACCACCCACATGCCCTCGCCCATCACCTCCACGAGGTGCCGGAACCGCGCCTCGCTCTCCCGCAGGGCCTGCGCGTCCCGACGGTGGCTCTCCGTCTCCCGGGCCAGCTCCTGGGTGCGGCTTTCGACCTGGCTCCGGATCTGCGCCTGGCGGGCCAACAGGGTCCGCACGTAGCCCGCCAGCAGGAGGCTGAAGGCCAGCCCTCCCGCGAGGACGCCCCAGGCGCGCCACCCCGCGCCCGGAAGGTAGTGGCCCGGCGCCGGGGCCACCTCCACGCGCCAGGTCCGGCCCGCCAGCTCGAAGCTCCGGGTGAGCCGCAGGGGCGACCGGGCCGTTCCGGCCGCGGGCAGCGGCGAGGGTTCCGCGTGCAGCAGGGACTCTGAATCCGGGGCGCTGGCATCCATCAGGCGCAGTTCCACGCCGCGGGGTTCCAGGATGGCGAGGGATTTCCCCACCAGATCGCCCGCGCGGAAGACCCCCTGGGCCACGCCCCGGGGGCGCCCTTCCCGGTCCCGCACCGCCGCCATCACCAGCAGGCCGAACTGGGTCCCGGATTCCTGGATGAGGCGCACCCGGCCGCTGGCGGACAGCTCCCCCGTGCGGAGGGCCCGCTCCAGCGCCTGCTGGCGCGTGGCCAGATGGCTGGCGGCAAACCCCAGCGTCACCTCGTTGCCCCGGTAGGGGTTCACGAAGTACACGGCGTGGAACCGTCCGCCGGGGGGGATCGCCACCTCCCGGCCCTCTGCATCTCGGGTGAAGAACCGGAACCCTGGGTGGGCCTTCCGGGCCTCCAGCTCCAGGCGGGCCCGGTCCTCCGGCCCCACGCCCGGCAGCCACTGGAAGGCCTGGATGTAGGGGTGCAGCCCAAGGGGCAGCGAGGTGAACGCCTCGAAATCCGCCGGAGACACGTCGTCGCTGGATTCGAAGAAACCCCGCAGGGCCAGGACATCCTCGAAGCCGTGCCTCATCCCCTGGGCCACGCTTTCGGCCCGGTCCCG
>JAMPXL010000341.1 GCA_023701165.1 Geothrix sp.
GGGCATGGACGACCACATCCCCAAGCCCGTGCGCGTGGCCGACCTGCACCGCGCCCTCGCCCGCTGGCTTCCCGCGGGCTCCGTGCCCCCCGTGGCTGATCCAGCCACCCTGACCGGTGAACCCTGACATGGCCCGAGCCGCTGCCCTCCTCGAAGACGACACCGCCATCCGCATGGCCCTGCAGCGCCTCTGCCTGGCCGGGGCGCGCCTGGACGTGGCCTACAAGGCCCAGCGGGCCGCCTACCCCATGCTCACCGAAGACGGCGAACGGCTGGCCTTCCGCATGCCCTTCGACGAGGTGGCCGCCTGGGGCCTGAAGCCCGGAGAGAACCTGGCCCTCAAGCTGAAGGACCGGGGCCTCGAGTACGAATGCGTGGTGGCCTGCTCCGGACAGGAGGTCCTGGAAGGCGTGGAGGCCTGCCTGGCCACCGTTCCGCGCATCCTGCGCCGGTCGGACATGCACCGGCTGGCGGATTTCATTCCCGACCAGACCCACCTCAAGCCCCATGCGGCGACCTTCACCAACACCCGGAACGCCCTGATCGACGGGCAGGTGCAGAGCTTCGGCGAAGAGGGCCTGGAACTGGTCCTGAGGAACACCAAGCACGACATCCGCGAGCTGCTGCGCATGGGAGAGGAGTCCCTGCTGGACGTCCCCCTGACCGACACCCTCCGGCTCCGCGCCCCCACCACGGTGGCCTACTTCGGAGAGAACCTGGTGGGCTTGCGGTTCACCCGCCAGGCAGACGCGGGCATGCTCGGCCAGTACCGGGAGTGGATCCAGGATCAGCAGGTGATCCAGGCCCAGCAGGACACGGACGATTTCTCGCCCCGCGGCTTCCACGAGGCCACGGCCCGGATCAACCGCGCCGCTGCGCTGCCCACGGTGAAGGTGCTGGTGGACCGCGATCCCATGCTGCTCCTGCTCACCGAGAAGGAGGACTTCGCCCGGCGGCTGGCCGAGGCCCTCAGCCGCAAGTTCGGCCTGGCCGTCCTGGACCACATCAAGGGGCCGGTGAAGGCCCAGCTCGGACCCATCGGAGACGGCGCGGACGGCTGGGGACGCACCCGCATGGTGCTCATCCACAACCAGCTCCGCCTGGCCAGCCCCCTGGAGCTCTGCCGCCAGGTGGTGTTGCAGGAGGGCTGTCCCGTGCCGGTGATCCTCGCGGGCACCGAGGAGGACGAGGCCATGAAGCGCCACCGGGCCGTGTCCGCCGGGGCCGTGGACTACCTGGCCATGGAACCCTTCCGCATCCTGGCCATCCTCCGGAAGCTGGACGACACGCTGAAGCTGTTCGAGGGCGCCTGATCAGCGCAGCCGCACATCGCGCCCGCGCCAGTGGTTCACGCCCCGCAGCCGGTCGGCGAAGGCCCAGGCGGTGCCTGCCGCCATGACGAAGGCGTTCAGGGGCCAGAGGGCCCAGAGCAGGTCCATGGGCCGTCCCGTCATGCGCTGCTGCACGTCGCCCGCCAGGGCCGGGACCAGCAGCCAGAGCAGCAGGGCCATCCCGGGATGGCCCGCGAAGGGCAGCCAGACGGGGGCCAGCACCACCGCCAGGAGCGGCGGCAGGGCCGCGGGGAGCAGCCACCAGGCGGGCAGGGCCGCGGCGTTCTTCCGCATGGCCCGCACCAGCTCACCCAGCCCGTGGTACATGCGGAGGTGCAGGTCCGGGCCCCCCTGGGCCACGCGGTTGACGAAGCCCGCCCGTTTCATGCGCCAGGCCAGCATCATGTCATCGATGGCCTCCAGGGGGGCCGCCGCGTGGCCGCCGGTGGCCTCGTAGCTTTCCCGCCGGACAAGGGTGAACCCGCCCACGCCGCAGAAGGCCGGGTGGCCGGGGTTGGGCACCTGGTGGGGCGGCACCATCAGGAGGAAGGCCGAGGCCGCCAGGGGGAGCACCACCCGTTCCGCAGGGCCCACCGCGTCCACGCCGGGGACCAGGGCCAGGATGTCCGTGGGCCGGGCCAGGGCGAAGGCCATCGCCCGCCGCAGCAGGTCTGGCGAGGCCTGCACATCGCCATCCACGAAGAGCAGCCAGTCCGCCGCCTCGGCCTCGGGCTGGCGGGAGGCCAGGTCGAGGGCGTGGTTCTTCCCCAGCCAGCCCGGCGGCAGGGTGTCGTTGCGGATCACCCGCAGCCGGTCGGGCCGGGCGGCTTCCCGGGTCCGTAGCAGCTCCGTGCTGCCATCCGTGGAACCGTCATCCACCACCACGATGCGCAGGGCCGGGTAATCCTGGGCCAGCCAGGAATCCAGCGCCGCGGGCAATTCCACGGCCTCGTTCCGCACGGGGATGCAGAGGCAGACGGCCGGCGGATCCGCCGGCAGGGGAGGATCGGGCTCCAGCCTGGGCAGCCGGGCCCAGTGGCGGCGTAGGATGGCCAGGCCTCCGAGGAGGAGGACGGTGGCGATCCAGGTGGCGAGGTCGGTCCAGGGCATGGTCTAGGCTAGCCTCGGCTGAAGTTCTGGCGGGGTGGGATACCCTGGACAGAGCCCCCGGGAGCGACATGGACGCACGCAGCCCAGCCACCCCCGTCATGCGCCTGCGCCGGCCGGAGGATGTGCCCGGCATCCGGGCCCTAATGGCCCGCGTCTACCCGCCTCCCCACGGTCCGGAGGCCATCTGGTCCGCCGAAAGCCTCCTGCGGCACCTGGAGCGGTTCCCCGAGGGGCAGA
>JAMPXL010000342.1 GCA_023701165.1 Geothrix sp.
AGGTCCGGCCAGCGCCTTGGTGCCCGCGTTGTCCCCGCTTGGGTGAGACGGCGTCCTGCGCCGTCAGGGCCGGATTCCCGGGAACCCGCCCTGTCCCCCGGTGGGTTCAGGCCGATCAGAAAATCCAGTTTATCCCGGGATCCTCCGATACCCAAGCAGGGATTTCCGCCCTGGGGGATCGAAACCATGACCACCAACGCCGACCGGCGCGACACCAGCCGCATCCCCGTCGGGACCGGGTTCACCATTTCGTTCACCCTCAAGGGCCACCTCTTCCGGGGCATCCGCATCACCAACCTCAGCGTCGGCGGATGCTTCGCCCTGGTGGAGGGCCGCCACGCCCATTGCTTCATGCGGGGCGCGGCCCTGGAGGACCTGGCCCTGCACCACCCGGACCTGCCCAGGGATCCCATCATCGCCACCGTGGCCTTTGTCCTGGGCGGCCGGCCCGGGGGCGATGTCACGGACATGATGGGCGTGGGCCTGAATTTCCTGTGCATGGAGGGCAGCACCCGCCAGGCGCTGGAAGCATGGGTGGGAGCCGCCTCCGCCGCACAGCAGATGCAGGCCTGAATCCGGGTCTGCTACTTCTTCCCGAAGAATCCGAGGATGGCGGCGGCCACCTCTTCGCGCATGGCTTCAGTCATCTCGGGGTAGACCGGCAGGCTGAGCACTTCCTTGGCCGCCAGTTCCGACTCCGGCAGCTGGCCGGCCTTGTAGCCGAGGTCCTTGAAGCAGGGCTGCTCGTGGAGGCAGATGGGGTAGTAGATGGCGCTGCCGATGCCGCGCTCCCTCAGGTGGGCCTGGAGCGCGTCGCGCCTGCCGCCCTTCACGCGGATGGTGAACTGGTTGTAGATGTGGCGGCCGTCCGGCACTACCTCCTGGGGCAGTACCGCTTCGTCGGCGGCCAGGCCCTTCATGCGCTCCAGATACCAGGCGGCGTGCTTCCGGCGCCCTTCGTGCCAGCCGTCCAGCATGGGGAGCTTGGCGCGGAGGACCAGGGCCTGGAACTCGTCCATGCGCCCGTTCATGCCCACCTCGTGGTGCATGTAGACGGGCTCCATGCCGTGGACGCGGATGCGCCGCACCCTCGCCGCCATGGCCGCATCGTCACGGATGGCTGTCATGCCCGCATCGCCGAAGGCGCCCAGGTTCTTGGTGGGGTAGAAACTGTAGGCGGTCATGTCGCCGAACTGCCCCGCGGACTTGCCCCAGCCCTTGGCGCCCAGGCTCTGGCAGGCATCTTCAACGACGGGGATGCCGCGCTTGGCGCCCACGGCCATGATGCCGGGCATGTCCGCCAGCTGGCCGAAGAGGTGCACGGGCATGATGGCCTTGGTGCGCGGCGTGATGGCTGCCTCCACGAGAGCGCCCGTGGCGTTGAAGGTGGCGGGATCGAGGTCGATGAAGACCGGCTTGGCGCCCAGGCGCGACACCACGCCCGCCGTGGCGAAGAAGGTGAAGCTGGGGACGATGACCTCGTCGCCGTGCCCGATGCCGAGCGCCATGAGGGCCGCCAGCTGCGCGTCCGTGCCGCTGGACATGGCGACGGCGTGGCTGGCGCCCGCATAGGCGGAGATCTCCGCCTCCAGGCCCTTCACGTTCTCGCCCAGGATGAAGGCCGAACGGTCGATGAGGCCCGAAAGGCCCTCCAGAACCTTCGCCTTGATGGCGGCGTTCTGCGGGGCGAGCTCAAGCATCGGGACGGCCATGGGAGCCTCCAATCAAGGTTTTCAAGTATGGCAGGGGGTCAGGCCAGATTCCGTCACATCGGCTCAACGGGTAACAGAGCGGAAAAAATTCACCACCAAGACACCAAGACACCAAGAACTGCTTTTGTCTTTCTTGGTGCCTTGGTGTCTTGGTGGTGATCAGTTTATTCAACCGTATCCAAGACCTCATTCGGCTTCGTCGGGCGCATGAGGGGGAACAGGATGACGTCGCGGATGCTGGCGCTGTTGGTCAGCAGCATGACCAGGCGGTCGATGCCGATGCCCTCTCCGCCGCAGGGCGGGAAGCCGTGCTCCAGGCTGGTGACGAAGTCCTGATCCAGCAGCATGGCCTCGTCGTTGCCTGCATCCCGCTCGTCCATCTGGGCCTGGAAGCGGCCCATCTGGTCGATGGGATCGTTCAGCTCGGAGTAGGCGTTGGCCAGCTCCATGCCGCCGATGAACAGCTCGAAGCGGTCCACGAAGCGGTTGTCGCCTTCGAGGGTCTTGGTGAGGGGGGACAGCTCGATGGGGTAGTCCGTGATGAAGGTGGGCTGGATGAGCTGCTTTTCCGCGTGGTGCTCAAACAGGTCGCCCAGGAGGGTGCCCACGGTCTTCGTATCGGCGTCCTCGATGTGGACGGCCCGGGCCAGGGTCCTCACGCTGTCGCTGTCCTCCAGCTGGTGCCGGTCGATGCGGCCGTATTCGGCGATGGCATCCTTCATGGTCAGGCGGCGGAAGGGGGCGGCGTACGAGATCGCCTGCTCGCCCCAGGGCAGCGTTTCGGAACCGACCACGCCCTTCGCCAGGGAGGAGATCAGCCCTTCGGTGAGGGCCATCATGTCCCGCAGGTCCTGCCCCGCGGCATAGAACTCCATCATGGTGAACTCGGGGTTGTGGCGGACGCTGAGGCCCTCGTTCCGGAAGTTCCGGTTGATCTCGAAGACCTTCTCGAAG
>JAMPXL010000343.1 GCA_023701165.1 Geothrix sp.
GCGGCCTGGGGCCCCGTGCCCTGCCCGGCCTCGTTGGAGAAGATGCCCCGCTTCACGCCCCAGGCGATGGCCGAGCCCGTGATGCCGCCGAAGGCCGCCTCCAGGCCGAAAGCCGAGCGGAAGATGAGGCCGAAGGTCTCCGGCACCCGCCGCCAGTCGATGATGATGATGGCCACCGCCATGAGCATGTAGCCCAGGGCCATGAAGGGCACCGCCAGCTCCGCCACCCGCCCGATGCGCTTGACCCCGCCGAAGATGATGAGCCCCAGCAGCGCGGTGATGCCGAGTCCCGTGGCCCAGGTGGGGATCTGCATGGCGCTGTGGAAGGCCGCCGCGATGCTGTTGGACTGGATGCCCGGCAGCAGCAGGCCGCAGCTCAGCACCGTCACGGCGGCGAAGAGGATGGCATACCAGCGCATCCCCAGGCCCCGCTCGATGTAGTAGGAGGGGCCGCCGCGGTACTCGCCGTCCACCTTCTCCTTCCAGACCTGCGCCAGGGCGGCCTCGATGAAGGCGGATCCGGCCCCCAGGAAGGCGATGGCCCACATCCAGAAGAGGGCGCCGGGGCCCCCCATGGCGATGGCCGTGGCCACCCCTGCGATGTTCCCGGTGCCCACGCGGCCGCCCAGGGCCATGGCGAAGCCCTGGAAGCTGGAGATGCCCGAAGCCGAGGCCTGGCCCTGCCAGAGCTGGGTGACCATGGCCTTCAGGTGGCGGACCTGGAGGAAGCGGGTCCAGACAGAGAACACCACGCCCGCGCCCAGGCAGAGCAGGACGAGCGGAAGGCCCCACACCCAGCCGTTGAGGTGGTCCACGAGGGCGTGCAGATCCATGGTCGGTCTCCGGGGGATCCTCCACGCTAGCGTCCCCGCGGTCCGACCGGAAGCTCCAGGTGGTCGGCGCCAACAAGACTCCGGCCTCAGGCCCCCTGGACCAGCTCCCGCTCCAGGCTCTGCAGGCGCTTCAGCCGGGCGAAGAGGCCGGGCTGGCCCGCCAGATCCGCGGGCGTGCCCAGCTGGACGGCCCGGCCCTCCTCCAGCACCAGCACCCGGGCGCAGGTCTCCGCCACGAAGACGCGGTGGGTGGCCAGCACGAGGGTGGACTTGCCCAGGAAGGCCCGCAGGTTCTCCAGGATGTGGCTTTCGGTTTCGGCGTCCACCGCCGAGAGCGCGTCATCCAGCAGCAGCAGGCGGGGGCGCCGCAGCAGGGCCCGGGCCAGGGCCGTGCGCTGGCGCTCGCCGCCACTGAGGATGACGCCCCGCTCGCCCACCACCGTGTCCAGCCCCTCGGGCAGCCGGCGGATCAGCTCATCCATGGCCACCACCCGGGCGATCTCCCAGATTTCGTCCTCCGTGGCCTCCGGGCGGCCCATGGCCAGGTTCGCCCGCAGGGTGTCCGAGAACAGGAAGGCCTCCTGCGGCACCCAGCCGAGGCCCGCCCAGTGGCGGCGCAGGGTCGCATCCGACAGGGGCTCGCCATCCACGAGCATGCGCCCCGCCTGCGGCTCCCGCAGGCCCGCCAGCACTTGCAGCAGCAGGGTCTTGCCCGAGCCGATGCCCCCCACCACCGCCAGGCTGTCGCCGGGCGCCAGGGCAAGGTCCAGGGGGCCCAGGCCGCGCCCGGTCTCGAACCGGTGGCTCACGCCCTCCAGGGCCAGGGCGGCTGGGCGCTCCGGCAGGGCGATGGGCTCCGCGGGGGGCAGGGCCCGCTCGGGGCTGCGCAGCAGCTGGTCCAGGCGCTCCTGGCCAGCCTTGGCCCGCTGGAACAGGTTCGCCGACCAGCCCAGGCTCATCATGGGCCAGGCCAGGGCCACCAGGAATCCCGTGAAGGCCGTGAGGTCGCCCAGGTTCAGGGCGCCCTGCACCACCAGCTGGCCGCCATAGGCCACCAGCACCAGGGCCGACACGCCGCTGATGAAGGCCGACAGGGGCGCGTAGGCGCTGAATATCACGGACTGCTTCATGCTCAGGGAGGCGTGGCGGCGGCTCAGGGCGCCGAACTGGGCCACCCGGGCCTCCTCCAGCCCGAAGGCCTGCACCACCCGTTCACCGCTGATGGTCTCGTGGCTGAAGGTGGACAGGGCCGAAAAGGCCAGCTGCAGCTTCTGCTGCACCGCGTGGCTCCACTTCCCGATGATGTAGAAGCCCAGGGCCAGGAAGGAGAAGGGCAGCATCACCGCCAGGGTGAGCCTCCAGCTGGTGCTGAACATCAGGCCCAGCGTCACCGGCAGGATGGAGATCACCTGGAGGAAGCTCATAAGGCCCGGCCCCGTGGCCATGCGCACCGTGCCCACGTCATCGCCGAGCCGGGACATGAGGTCGCCCACCCGCTGCCGCTCGTAGAAGGCGAAGGGGCGGGACAGCAGGTAGGTGTAGAGCGCTTCGCGCTGCTCCCGCTCCACGTCCCGGCTGAGGCCGATGAGCGTGTTGCGCATGAGGTAGCGGCCGACGCCCGCAGCCGCCGTGAAGGCCAGCATCCAGGCCAGGAAGACCCGCGAGCCGTGCCAGTCGTGGTGCTCCAGGGCGTTCACGGCCCGGCCCGACCAGTAGGGCACCACCGAAGCCGCCACGCTGCAAAGCACCGTCGCCGCCAGCCCCCAGTAGAGGGTGCGCCGGTGGCGGGCCATCAGCGGCCACCACCAGAACAGCTTGGATTCCGAAA
>JAMPXL010000344.1 GCA_023701165.1 Geothrix sp.
GGCGGCGAGCTGGTGGCTGGCCTCCAGGAGGGTCATGGCCATTTCGCGCTCCTGGCGGCGGTCCTCTTCGCCCTTCTTGCACAGGGCCGGATTCTGTTCGAAGTCCTGGAGGAGGGTCGTGCTCTGCCGGAAGAAGGCGATCCAGGCGCGGTCCTGGGTGCGTTTGCGGGCCACCTGCTCCAGGCGGGCCGTGTCCCGGGCCTGGGCCCGGAGGCTCTGGGTGCGCTGCACAGTGTAGGCGGCGGGGACCAGGGCCAGGAGCAACACGGCCGCGGCGGCCAGGGTCCAGGACCCGGTCCAGCGGGTGCGGGGCGCGGGGGCCAGGCCCTCGGCCAGTGCGGGGCCATGGCTTCCCAGGGCCAGGTGGAGTTCCAGCAGATCGGCCAGCTCGGCCTGCTGCGCTGGATCGTCCGGCCAGAGTTCGGGCCGTTCGAGCAGCTCGAAGCAGCGGGCCTCTTCGGCGGCATCTAGGCGGTTGGGATCGGGGGCGGAAGTCATGGCTGGGGTCCAAGGGTCTTGCGGAGCTTCTGGAGGCTTTGGAACAGGGTGGCTTTCACGGTGCCCTCGGCGCAGCCCAGGTCGAGGGCGATCCGTTTCACCGGATGTTCATGGACGTAGTAGGCGAGCACCATGGCCCGCTGGCGGGGGGTCAGACCTTCCAGGGCCCCGCGAAGGGCCTGGATCCGCCGGCTTTGGTCCACGGATTCCCAGGGTGAAGCCTGGTGGGGGTCCGGAGCGTCAAAGGTCTCGGGAGGGGATACCTCTCGCCCCCGTCTACGCAGATGGTCGGTCGCCGCATTAGCCGCCAGCGTAAAAAGCCAGGCGGCCACGGGCCGGCCCTCCTCGAAGCGCTGGCAATGCTGGAGGCACTTGAGGAAGACCTCCTGGGCGAGCTCCTGGACGACCCCCGCCTCGCCCTGGAGGCGCCGGTGGAGGAAGGCGAAGAGGGGCCGCTCGAAGCGGGCCATGAGGTGGGCCAGGGCCTCCTCCCGTCCGGCCTTGAGCTGGGCCATCCAGTATTCGGGGGACTCCGCTTCCGGAGCGGCGGTTCCGCCGCCCGGACCCGCGGGCAGGGGCAGGGCCGCGTTCATGCCTTGGGGCCTCCGGCCAGGGGGGAGATGGAGAAGCCCGGCTGGCCGAGCTTCTCCATCACCAGCTTGAGCTGCTCGGGTGTGAAGGCGCAGCGCAGGCCGATGCGGCGTTTCTCCTGCATCAGTTCCGGGGCCGCGCCAGGGGCGGACTGCACGGCGTTGGCGGCGGCCACCAGCCGCTGGAGCCAGGGTGCGACCTGGTTGATGCCCTCGGGCGTGCCGGCGAGGGACAGCTCAAAGCGGATGGGCTGGTCCTTCTCCGCAGACGGCGTGATGCTCCAGAAGAGGGCGTTGACGCCCTGGGGCAGCTCCCTGAGGAGGCTGCCCTCCACGTTCCGCCGCAGCCCGTCCAGCAGGGTCTCGGGCTGGAGGTAGCCCTGGAAGGGGGCCCGGGCGCTGATCCACTCTGCGGCGAGGGCTGCGTCGGGCTGCGCGGAGAGGCTGCCGCGGGCGGCCATGCCGTTGAGGGCCTCGAGCGAGCCGATCCAGATCTGCCCCTGTTCATCGCTGGCGGCGCGGATATGGGCCTTGGTGCCCTTGGCCTCGAAGTCGAGGATCACGTAGAGGGGCCAGTCCCGGCCCTGGAAATGAAGGCTGCCCTCCTGGGGGAAGGACTCTGCCAGCGCCGACATCAGGGCCGCGGGGTCCTTGAACTGGTTGAACTGGATGAGCACCTGTTCGAGGCCCTTCTTGAGGCCTTCCTGGAGATCCTGCTGGCCCTGCTGCGGCACCCCAATGACATGGAAGGTCACCCGGCCCGTTTCGGTGCGCGGATTGATGCGGGCCTTCTGGAGGAAGAGGTCGAGGGCCCGCTCCACCATGGGTTCCCGGGCGATGAGCGACTGCACATCCTTGTGCGTGAGCATCCAGGCCGCCTCGCCGGAGAAGGCGGCCACGCTGCCGTTGGGCGCCGCCTGCACCCAGGCGGGGACGCGGGGCTTGGGACGGCAGGAAGACGCGAAGGGGAGGCAGATGAGGGCCACCGCGGCGGGAATCAGGTTGGCGGCGGGGCGGCGCATGGGGGCTCCAGATCTTGGGCTACGGGGCCCTGGGACAGGCGTTTACCCGAGGGTGCGCAGGGAGGCCGGCAGATGGGGGCTGCGCAGGAGCTGCTGCTGCTCGGGCTCGGACAGGAGGCCCCAGATGCGGGCGGAGGCATCCTTGGGGGTCTTCGGGTTCAGCAGCAGCTCGGACATGATCGCCGCGTGGGCCATGAGCACGGGGTGGGCGGCGATCTGCTCCAGCACGGCGCGGGGGGTCAGCTTGTTGCGGGCCAGCCGGAGGAGGATGCCCGGATCCAGCTGCCGGTCGGACACCATGCGCCGGAGGGTCTCCTCGTCCTGGAGCACTTCCTGGGGCAGATGACGCATGAGCTCGCCGCCGGACGTGCGCAGGGCGGTGATGCGGTCGGGCACGTCCATGCCGAGGTAGAGGGCGCGGAGGGTCTCCAGGGCCCGGCGCTTGACCTCCAGATGCTGGAGCCGCGGGTCCCGGAGGATCTCGAGGGCGGGCTTCAGGCCGGGAAGGTGCGCCATCAGGCGGAGCGCGGTGGCTTCGGCCA
>JAMPXL010000004.1 GCA_023701165.1 Geothrix sp.
GGAGCCCGGCCCGCCAACCCCATACGCACTCCGAGGTGCCTTCTGGCTTCCCGGTCTAGAGTGTTAGGTCCAGCCTCAAGGAGCTTCCATGACCCTCGCCAAGGCCTACGCCGTGTCCTCCCCCACCGCCGCCCTCGCGCCCTTCCAGATCGAGCGCCGGGATGTCGGGCCCCACGACGTGCAGATCGAGATCGCCTACTGCGGCATCTGCCATTCGGACATCCACCAGGTGCGGGACGAGTGGGGCGGAGCCAAGTACCCCATGGTGCCGGGGCACGAGATCGTGGGAAAGATCACCGCCGTGGGCGCCCACGTGAAGGGCTTCAAGGCAGGCGACCTGGCGGGCGTGGGCTGCATGGTGGACAGCTGCCGCACCTGCCCCAGCTGCGAGCGCCACTTCGAGCAGTTCTGCCAGAAGGGCGCCGCCTTCACTTACAACAGCACGGAGATGGACAAGAAGACCCTCACCTACGGCGGCTACTCCTCAAGCGTGGTGGTGGACGAGGCCTTCGCCCTGAAGGTGTCCCCCAAGCTGGATCTGGCCGCCGCGGCGCCCCTGCTCTGCGCGGGCATCACCACCTACTCGCCCCTGCGCCGCTTCAACACCAAGAAGGGCGACAAAGTGGGCGTGGTGGGTCTCGGCGGCCTGGGCCACATGGCCGTGAAGCTGGCCGCCGCCATGGGCGCGGAAGTGACCATGCTCAGCACATCGAAATCGAAGGAGGCCGATGCCCGCAAGCTGGGTGCCCACCACTTCGGGCTCACCTCGGATGAGGCCACCTTCAAGCGGCTGGCGGGGCAGTTCGACCTCATCATCGACACCATCTCCGCGCCCCACGACTACAACAAGTACCTCGGCCTGCTGCGGCTGGAAGGCGCCATGGTCCTGCTGGGCGTGCCGCCGGAGCCCACTCCCGTGGCCGCGGGCTCGCTGATCTTCGGCCACAAGGTGCTGACCGGCTCGCTCATCGGCGGCATCCGGGAGACCCAGGAGATGCTGGATTTCTGCGCCGAGCACGGCATCGTGTCCGAGATCGAGCTCATTCCCGTCCAACAGGTGAACGAGGCCTACGAGCGCATGATGAAGAACGATGTCCGCTATCGCTTCGTGCTGGACATGAAGACGCTGTAGCCGGCATCTAGGCCGGAAGGAGGGGGCGGTCTAGACTGCTGGGGCGGAACGTTCCGCCTTCGACGGACTGCTGCCATGGCGCTCCGGCTTCACCGCGTCCTATCTGCATCGGGTCTCCTGGCCGCAGCCCTGGCTGCGGCCGCCGAGCCTCCGGGGGACACGTCGATCTTCCTCCGGTACAGCGCCCTCAACGGTGTGGTGGAACGGGCCAGCCGCGAGGTGGCCGCCCGCCGGTTCGGGGAGGCGCGGCGCCTGTTGGAGCCCTGCCTGGCCCAGGTGCCGGATCATTTCGAGGCCCACTACCACCTGGCCCGGATGGACTACGAGGCCCGGGATTTTGCGGGGGCGCTGGCCCACATGGCGCGCGCCGAAGCCAGCCTGGCGGATCTGGACCGGCGGTACCGGGAGGAGATGGCGGCCCTGAAGGCTGGCGCCGAAGCAGAGGAGATGGCCACGCGCTCCAGCCTGGATCACCTCCACGCCATGGGTGTGGATCCCAGCGGCTGCACGGGGAACCTCCTCATCATCAAGCAGAACGCCCTGAACTACCTCGAGGCGAAGAAGGGGCACTTGCATGACCGGGAGAACCCCTTCGCCGTCCCGGCGGATTACCACTTCCTGCATGGCAACTGCCTCTACCGTCTGGGGCGCCGGGACGAGGCCGTGGCCCGGTTCCGGCTGGCGGTGGCCCAGGACTCCGCCCATGCGAATGCCTGGAACAACCTCATCAGCCTCCAGTGGGAGGCCGGGGCCTACGCCCAGGCCCGTGCTGACCTGGCTCGTGCCGAGGCCACCCGCGTCACCATTCGCGCAGGGCTGAAGCGGGCTGTTCTACAGGCGGAATGAGGCCGTCAAGCCTCCGGCATGGGCAACCCGTGCTGGCGCAGGAAGCTGAGCTTGTCCCAGTAGCCGCGCTGGAAGGCGATCCGCCCCTCCACGACGTGGAAGAAGCCGCAGCCGCGGAGGCCCAGGGGGTCCCGCCATTCGAGGATGGCCCATTCGCCGTCCTCGAAGAGGTTCTCCACGAGGCAGACCATCTCCGCTGCCGCGAATTCCCGCTCGAACATGGCCCGGATGGCTTCGCGGCCCTCCACGGGCGATTCGGCCACCTGGTGGTTGACCGCGTCCACGTGGTACATCGCGGCCAGCGCCGCGGCCTCCCCGCGGTTGAAGGCCTCGACCCAGGCGGCGGCAACGGCTTTGGGGGTGGCGGGCATGGCGGCCTCCATGAATAGCACCTCGTCGGTGGATCCCGAGGGTACCGGCTGGAATCCCAGGCTGGCGTAGAGGGACCGGGCTGCGGCGTTGTCCCGGTAGACGCGCAGCGTGAGGACCTGGGCGCCCGTGGCGCGGACGGCCTCGGCCATGAGCCGCCGGCAGAGCCCGCGGCCCAGACCCCGGCCCCTCGCTCCGGGCGCCACGATGAGGCGCCCCAGGTGCACGCGGCCCGGCGTGAGGACCCAGTGCTGACCGAAGGCGGCCAGGGCGCCATCCTCCCATAGCCCGTAGCTGGGCCGTTTCCGGGCCTCCAGCAGCCCTCCCAGGGCCTCCGGCGCGAAGGGGAAGGGCACCCCGGGTCCCGCCCAGCGCGTGCAGGCCGCCGCATCCGGAATCCAGGCAGACAGCGCCAGGAAGTCCGAAGGGCGGGCCGGACGGAGGGTCAGGGACATGGCTCCAGGGTAGCGGGGCCTGGCGGGGCCTTCACGCAGTTGGCCGGCGCAACCCGCTGGCGAGCCGGTCGACGACATCGGCCCAGTCGGCGTCCTGCTCGACCTGATCCCGCAGAAAGGCCGCCTGGGCGGGTGTCCAGAAGGGGGCGTCGGCCAGGGGGGCCGTCAGGGGACGGCGCGCCTCGATGAAAGCCTGGATGGCCTCGGGATTGGATGGCAGGCCCAACTGGGCGAAGAGGTCGGTCATCGAATGCAGGTGGCTTTCCATGTCTGCCTCAGGTCCCGAAGGTGCGATGCCCGGTGCCACGGCCCGGCGGGGTGCCCGGCGCGCACATCCACCGGACCCGGCGCCGGTGCCGGGCTGGCACTGGAGGTGGGGCCTCAGCCCCTGCGGTGCTTGGGGTCTGCGGACCGGGGATAGGTCCGCTCCTCCTGGATCTGGCCGTTCTCCTTGTGGATCTTCACGGAGCCCGCATGGCCGTGCATGTAGGTCCGCATCTGCCCGATGGCCTCCGCCTTGGTCGCCGCATGGACGACCGGCCGGCTGCCCCCCTCAGGCTTGAGGTTCCAGGCGTTTCCTTCCTTGGCGAGGTGATAGTTCTTCATATCGCCCTCCTTGTGGGTGATCGCCGTTCCCCAACATAGGCTTTTCGAACGGGTCGACCAATCAGCCCCACACCCGCTTGCCGCCCACCCAGGTGCCGAGCACCTGGCCCGGCAGGCTCCAGCCCTTGAAGGGGGTGTTGTAGGACTTGGACTGGATGAAGGCGCGGTCCACCTGGACCTTGGCGTTGGGATCGAAGAGGACGAAGTCGGCGGGGGCGCCGGGCTTGAGGCTGCCGAGACCCTGGCGGTCCAGATGGAAGACCTTGGCGGGTTCCCAGGCGAGAAGGCTGATGGCCTTGGCCAGGCTGATGACCTTCTTGTTCACCAGCAGCTCCAGGGTGAGGGGCAGGGCGGTCTCCAGGCCGATGACGCCGAAGGCGGCGATGGGCAGCTCCACTTCCTTGTCGTCCCAGCCATGGGGTGCGTGGTCCGTGGCGATGGCATCCACGGTGCCGTCGGCCAGGGCCTCCAGCACGGCCTGGATGTCGGCCTCGGTGCGCAGGGGCGGGTTCATCTTGTAGTCGCTGTCGAACTTCATCAGCTCCTTGTCCGACAGGGCGAAGTGGTGGGGCGTCACCTCGCAGGTGACATTCAGCCCACGGGCCTTGGCTTCGCGCACCATGCGCAGGGACCCCTTGGTGCTGAGATGGGCCAGGTGCAGATGGCCGCCGGTGTGCTCCGCCAGCACGATGTCGCGGGCCACCATGGCTTCTTCGGCCGCGGCGGGGATGCCCAGGCAGCCCAGTGAGGCGCTCACGGCGCCCTCATGCATGTAGCCCTTGCCCGCCAGGTCGCGGTCCTCCTCGTGGGCCACCACGGGCATGTCCAGCCAGCGGGTGTATTCCAGGGCCCGGCGCATGAGCGAGCTGTTGGTGATGGGCAGGCCGTCGTCCGAGAAGGCCACGCAGCCCGCGGCTTTGAGCGTGCCCATGTCCGCCAGTTCCTCTCCCTTCATCTCGCGGCTCACGGTTCCGATGGGGAAGTAGCGGCAGAGATCGGCCTTGGCGGCGCGGGTGAGCATCATCTCCGTGATGGCCACGCTGTCATTCACGGGCTTGGTGTTGGCCATGGCGCACACGGACGTGAAGCCCCCCGCCACCGCCGCCCGGCTGCCGCTTTCGATGCTTTCCTTGCGCGTCTGTCCCGGCTCGCGGAAGTGCACGTGCAGATCCACGAAGCCCGGCGCCAGCACCGCCCCGCCTCCGTCCAGCACCTCCGCGCCCGCCGCCTGGGGATGCGCGGCGGCCTCGGCCCCGATGGCGAGCACCTTCCCCTCCGCCACCAGCAGCGCCCCCGGCCCGTCGAGCTTCTGCGCAGGATCCACAAGGCGGACGTTCTTCACGAGGAGGGACATGGGGACTCCGGGGATGGCTTCAAGTCTAACGAAAGTCTGGAGTCTGGAGTCTGAAGGTACCGTTTCCCGAGGCGGCGCAAGGCGCCGCAGCTTTTCTCTTCTCGCAGGCCGCAGGCCTGCGAGCCCTCCAGACTCCAGACTCCGGACTGAATCACTCCATCCGGTAGTTCGGCGCTTCCTTGGTGATCATGACGTCGTGGGCGTGGCTTTCACGCAGGCCGGCGCCGCTGATTTCCACGAAGGCGGCCTTCTTCTGGAAATCGGGGATGGTGGCGCCGCCGCTGAGCCCCATGCCGGCGCGCAGGCCGCCCATGAGCTGCGTGACGAGGTCGCCCATCTTGCCCTTGTAGGGCACCTGGCCTTCGATGCCTTCGGGCACAAGCTTGGTGTCGTCCTTCCCTTCCTGGAAGTAGCGGTCCTTGCTGCCCTGCTTCATGGCGCCCAGGCTGCCCATGCCGCGGTAGGCCTTGAAGGTGCGGCCGCCGTAGAAGATGGTCTCGCCCGGGGCCTCGTCCGTGCCGGCGAAGAGGCTGCCGATCATGACGGCATCGGCGCCGGCCGCGACGGCTTTGGCCACATCGCCGCTGAACTTGATGCCGCCATCGGCGATGCAGGTGATGCCCGCCTCGCGGCAGGCCCGGCTGGCCTCCGCCACGGCGGTGATCTGGGGCATGCCGGCCCCGGTGACGATGCGGGTGGTGCAGATCGATCCCGGCCCGATGCCCACCTTCACCGCGTCGGCCCCGGCCTGGGCCAGGTCCTTCGCGCCCTGATAGGTGGCGACGTTGCCGGCCACCAGGGGCAGGGCGGGGAAGGCCTTCTTCAGAGCCTTCACGGCGTCGAGGACGCCCTTGCTGTGGCCATGGGAGCTGTCCAGGCAGAGGATGTCCACCTTGGCTTCCACCAGGGCGGCCGCGCGGTCCAGCAGGTCCTTGCCCACGCCCACGGCGGCGCCCACGCGCAGGCGGCCGAAGGCGTCCTTGCAGGCATTGGGATACTCGATGGACTTCTCGATGTCCTTCACGGTGATGAGGCCCTTGAGCTGGCCCTGGCCGTCCACCACCAGCAGCTTCTCGATGCGGTGCTTCTGGAGGATGGCGCGGGCCTCCTGGAGGGTGGTGCCCACGGGCACCGTCACCAGGTTGTCCTTGGTCATGGCCTCGCGCACGGGGATGTCCCAGCGGGTCTCGAAGCGCAGGTCGCGGTTGGTGAGGATGCCCACCAGGCGGTGGCCCTCCACCACGGGCACGCCGCTGATGCGGAACTTGGCCATGAGGGCCTCGGCATCGCGGATGGGGGCGTCGGGCCCGATGGTGATGGGGTCGGTGATCATGCCGGATTCACTGCGCTTCACCTTGTCCACTTCCTCCGCCTGGCGCTCGGGGCTGAGGTTCTTGTGGACGATGCCGATGCCGCCCAGCTGGGCCAGGGCGATGGCCATGCGGCTTTCCGTCACCGTATCCATGGCGGCCGACAGCAGCGGAATGCGCAGGGTGATGTCCTTCGTCAGCCGGGTGCCGAGGTCCACCTGATTAGGGTGGATCTCCGAGTAGCCGGGGACGAGGAGGACGTCGTCGAAGGTCAGGGCGCGCATCAGGGGCAAGGTCAGCATGGGGAGCCTTTTCCGGGCCCGCAGCCTGCGGGACCTTGCATCCCATGGTCTCACGGGCGGGGCCCGGGTTCCAGCGGCCGCTCGCAGCGCAGGCCGTCCCAGGGGGTTCCCGTCCAGGGGCTCCAGGTGGCGCAGGCACCCAGGCCTTCCGGGCAGCGGGGTGCGAAGGGGCAGCCGGTGGGCCGGTCCTGGGGCGCCGGGAGGTACCCGGATTCCGTGGAGGGCTGGCGCCAGGCCGCCGTCAGCAGGCGGGCGGTGTAGGGGTGGCCTGGGGCGGACAGGAGGCGGGCCGTGGGCCCGGCCTCCATGGGCTCACCGCCGTAGAGCACCAGGAGCCGGTCACAGGCCCGGGAGGCGAGGCCCAGGTCATGGGTGATCCACAGGAAGCCCAGCTTCCGCTCCCGCTGGAGCTCCAGGACCAGGTCCAGGAAGGCCTTCTGGGCCAGGGGATCCAGGGCCGTGGTGGGCTCGTCCAGCATCAATAGGTCCGGATCGCAGGAGAGGGCCATGGCCAGGCAGAGGCGCTGGCGCTGGCCGCCGCTGATCTGGTGGGGAAAGCGCCGGAGGAAGCCCACCTCCGTCGGCAATCCGAGGCGGGCCAGCAGCGGGATCAACCGCGCCAGGGTTGCGGGAGCGGGCTCCTTCCGGTGGACGCTGGGCAGCAGGGCCAGCTGCTCCGCCAACGTGAGCAGGGGATTCAGGGCCTGGAGGGGATCCTGCGGGACCCAGGCCATCCGGGCACCCCGGATGCGGTCCCGGGCGGTTCCGGGCCGCTCCATGGGGATGCCGAAGGCCGAGATGGATCCCCCGGCCTGCCGGACCCCTGGAGGCAGGACGCCGAACAGGGCCTGGACCAGCAGGCTCTTGCCGGACCCGCTCTCGCCCACCAGGCCCAGGCGCTCTCCGGGGGCCACAGAGAGGGTCAGGGGCCCCAGCAGGCGAACCCCGTCCGCCCGTTCCAGGAGCAGCGCATCGATGGCCAGGGACATGCCCCAAGAATTCCATGGAAGTGATGAAAGTCAACGGCTTCCACCCGAGCGGCTATTGCCTCTTGACGCCCCGCGGGGCGGTCCTAACCTTGGGCCACCCAGTCACCCTGCGGGGTCCGTAGCGGCTCCGCCCAGGCAAGGAGGATTCATGGATTTCTTGCGCCCAGAACTTCAGGAGCGCCTGATGAAGGAACACTTTGAATTCCGCAAGCTCATGGAAGAGCACAAGGCCGCGGACTCGCGCCTGGGTGATCTCCAGAGAAAGCCGAGCCTCTCCGCCAAGGAATCCCTCGAAGAGGTGGAACTGAAGAAGACCAAGCTTCGCGCCAAGGAACGCATCTACTCCATCGTGCAGGAGGCCTCCAGGCACGCCGAACAGTAGACCTCCGCACTCGCAGGAGAAGCCCCGGGAATCGGCCCGGGGCTTCGTTTTGTACGGAGGTTTGAAAATGCAGGAACACAGAGGACGTAGAGTGGAACAGAGGACACAGAGAACTACGTTGGAAACGTTTCGCAGGCCGAGGGGAGCCCTCCGAACCCTGACGCCTGGGCTTCTTTTCTCTGCGTCCTCTGTGGGCTTCTGTGTCCTCTGTGTTCCGCTTTTACTCGACGGTCAGGAACCTCGGCCGGTAGGGCTCGCCCACCCAGTACACCAGTTCCAGCAGCTCATCCACGTCCCAGAGCAGCACCTCGGCCTTGGCGCCGGGGTGCAGATGGCCCAGGTCGTTGCGGCGCAGGCTGCGGGCGGGGTGCAGGGTCAGGGCCGTGAAGGCCTCCTCGAAGGTCATGCGCAGCTGGAGGCAGCCCAGCCGCAGGATGGTGAGGGGGTCCACGCAGGGGCAGGAGCCGGGGTTGAAGTCCGTGGCCAGGGCCACGCGGCAGCCCGCCTCGATCATCTTCCGGGCCGGGGCCCAGTCGCGCATGCCGAGGAAAAGGGTCGTCCCGGGCAGCAGCACGGGCGTGACGTCCGCGGCGGCCATGGCCTTCATGCCGGCCTCGCTGCAGAACATGAGGTGGTCCGCACTGGCCGCACCCACCTCGGCCGCCAGCTCGGCGCCGCCGGTCCAGCTGAGCTCATCGGCGTGGACGCGGGGAATGAGGCCCAGGCGCTTTCCGGCCTCGAAGATGCGGCGGCCCTGGCCCGCGGTATAGACGCCAGTCTCCACGAACACATCGCAGAAGCGCGCGACGCCGGGGTGGCGGCGCACCAGCTCCGGCAGCCAATCCTCTGCCACGGCCCGGGCGTTGGCCTCGGCATCACCTGCGAATTCCGGTGCCAGATCGTGGGCGGGGAGGAGGGTCACATCCAGGGACACCCCCAGGCCAGAAGCCCGCCGCTGCAGTTCGGCATAGGCTGCGGTGAGCCGCGACTCGGCTTCGAGCTCCAGGCCGTAGCCGGTCTTGCACTCCAGATGAACGACGCCGCGTTCGCGGAAGGCCCGCAGGCGCGCCTCGCCGGAGGCCACCAGCTCGTCCACGGTGGCGCCGCGGGTGGCGCGGACCGTCTCGCGGATGCCGCCGCCCTCCGAGGCGATCTGCTGGTAGCTGACGCCGTGGAGGCGCCGGTTGAATTCGCCGCTGCGGTTGCCTCCGAAGAGGAGGTGCGTATGGGGATCCACGAAACCCGGCGTGGCCCAGGCCCCGCCGCCATCCACCTGGGGCGCGTCCATCCAGTCCGCAGGCAGGTCCGTCGCTCGGCCCATCCAGGCTACCCGGCCGCCCTCCAGGGCCAGGGCCGCATCCGGGATGCGGTCCACCCCCCAGGCCCGGGTGGGATCGGGGGTCAGCAGGCCCCGGAGGTTCACGAGCACGCGGCGATCCGACATGGGTCCAGTCTGCCAGCAAAAAATCCAGCGATGGCCCTTGCGCCAGCGCCTCGGCTTGATAGCATCGCTCGACACCGGAGGTACCAGTGCGGGGCAGGGGGCGTGGCATGAGGCGACTCGCGCAGGGTCTGTGTGCGTTGGGACTGGTCCTGGCATCCGCGACGGCTGCGGCGCAGGCGCCAGCCTGGGCGCAGGCGCATGCGCAGCATTGGTCGATCTACCGCACGAACCTGCTGGGGCAGCGGGTCTGGACCCCGGTGCCATTCTCCCGGATGACGGAATCCGAGCAGATGGACGAGCTGGTCCGGCGCCTCAAGTCCGACAGCGACCGCCGCGCCGCACTGGCCCTGCTGGGCCAGCGCCCCCTGGCGGCCTGGGCTTCCCAGGCCCTGAAGACCCAGGAGCCCGAGGTGGCCCAGCAACTCTTCCGCTCCGGCTACCGCCAATCCGGGGCCGATCCCCATGCCTATCTCGGCGCTCCGGACCGCGTGGACCGTCCCTGGACCCACGGCCTGGGCCTGCATCTGGATCCGTCCGGCTGGCGTTTCCAGTGGATCCCCAGCCCGGCCCTCTTCACCCAGGGTGGGACGGCCGCGCTTCCCAAGGGCCTGGAACAGGCCGCGCAGCCCGGTGTGCTCATCCATCTGAAGCAGCTGCGCCCCGGCCTCGAAAAGCTGGCGGCCCTCGGGGGCGGGACCGGATCCGCCCCGGGCGCCCCGGCCAGCGGCATCATTCCGGCCCTGGCCCAGGGGAGCCGGGCGGGCTTCGCGGTCCGCCACCTGGAACCCTGGTTGAAGCAGGCCTCGCCGGCCCTGGAGCCCCTGGCCGGACGCGAGGCCTGGCTGCTGCACTACGGAGTGGACCGTTCCCGCGGGGAGGCGATCCAGGGCAACCTGGTCTTCATCCCCGGCGAACTGCCCGCCCGCACCCAGCTCGTGATGGCCCTGCTGAAGCTGAATCCCCTGAGCTCCGGCGCCCGGGCGCGGGTGGTGACCTGGACAGGCCCCGGAGCCTCCACGGAGGTCCAGCAGCTGCGAGGCTCTGGCGGCGTCTTCCACCTGATCCAGAGGGCCGAGGGCACCTGGATCAGCGACCGGGAGGCCCCCCTGCGCGCCCTGCTGTTCCCGGGGCCGCAGCCCTCCCTGGGCGAGCGGCAGGAGTGGGCCCGCGTCGCGCTGTCGGCCATGGCGCCGGCCACGGAGCTGTCCTTCTGGCTGGCCCCGCGCCTGGGGGCGGGGGCCGCCTTCGAGGTCCAGGCCCTCCGCCGCCGCCTGGCCAACGCCCAACAGGGCGTCTGGCCCAATCCCTTCGTGGCCAAGGCCGCGCCGCTCACAGGCGCGCTGGCGGTCTCCCTGGGGGCCGGGCCCACGGAGAAACTGGTGGAGGCCATCCTCCGGGTGGATGACGCCAGCGAGTTCAAGCTGCCCCGCATGCCTGAATTCGCCGAGGGCGGCCAGGCCCTGAGCCCCTCCCAGATGCAGGCCTACCAGCAGGCGCTGGCGTCGGCCCAGGAGCGCCAGCGGCAGCGGGCGGCCCTGCGCCAGGATTCGGCGGCCCTCCAGGCCTGCCTGGATCTGCGCGGCGCCGCCCTGCTCTGGAACGGCTGGGTATCGGCGCCGTCCCTGGGGGCTTCCGAGAAGGCTTCGCTGCTGGAACTCGCCAAGCTGCGGCGGGAGGATCCCTGGCGGGCCATGCAGGCCCAGCGAGACGGCAAGGTGGCGGCCTTCGGAGGCTTCGGGGAACCTGGCATGGCCCCCAGCCTGGCCCTGGCCCTGCCCATCCAGGGGGCCAAGCGCATCCAGGTGGAGAACCTGATGAAGAAGGTGCTGCCGCGCCTCTTCAAGGGCCAGAACCAGAAACAGGCCTTCGGCGCGTCGGAACTCCATCGCGTGATGACGGCCCAGGCCTTCCGCCCGGCCTGGACGCTGGTGGCCGACACGCTGGTGCTGGGCACGGACGAGGCGGCGGTGAAGGCCGTGGCCGCGGGCCTGCAAGGGCAGGCGCCGACACTGGCGGACCGGGACTCACAGGCCTGGGCCCGCATGGACATCGACGGGGTCCGCGCCTCGAAGGAACTGGAGAACCTGCTGCTGGCCTTCCTCCGGAGCCGAACCGGCAGTGGCTGGTGGATCGGCGATGCCGCCAGCGAAGACGAGGCGGCCACGGAGCTGGCTGCGAGCCTGGGCCCCTTCCTGGGCGCCCTGAAGGGCCTGGGGCCGGTCCGCATCGAATGGAACTGGACGGCGGGCGGCCTGGAGGGACGGCCCCGATGAACCCTCGCCACCTCCCGGCCGCAGGCACCGCTCTGGCCGCAGGCATGGTCCTGGCCGCCACGGCCCTGCTCGTGCCGGTCCGGCACCGGGCGGTCCTGGAGGCGGATCCGGCCAACCCCGTGGCCCGCATCCGGGTGGAGAGCCGGTCCCTGCTGGGCCTCCGGATCCCCGGCTGGGGCGTGAAGGTGGAAGGCCTGCCTGCGTGGCGGGGGGCGGGAGGCTTCTTCGTGGCGCCCGAGGGCCCGGCCGTAGCCCAGGTCAGGGCCTGGCCATGGTTCCGACAGTCTCTGTCCATTCCGTTTCACGGGGCGCGAGCGGCGGCGGTCCTCCCGGATGCAGGCGACCAGGAGGCCTTCCGGACCTGGTTCGTGGCCATCCTGGAGCAGCAGCTGGAGGCTCCCAGCCCGGCCTGGGAGCCCGCCCAGCGGGACTGTGCGGGCCTGCTGCGCTTCGCCTTCCGCGAGGCGCTGGCGCCGCACACGGCGGACTGGCGGGAGCGGGTGGCCTTCAGCGCGGGGCCGCCGGGGCAGGATCCGTCGCCGGCCTTCGCCCCTGACTGGCGGCGCGGCTTCCCCACCCCTGACGGGCCCCAGCCCTTCGCCAAGGGGGCCTTCCTGCGCCGCCTGGCCTGCGTGCCCCTGGGCCGCGACCTGCAGCTGGCCCGCCCCGGCGACCTGGTCTTCTTCGCCCGGGGCGGCGCCCGCGCCCAACCCGACCACGCCATGGCCTTCGTCCGTCCTGACCTGGACGGAGCTCCCATGCTGCTCTACCACACGGGCCCCGAAGGCAGCGGCGCCGCCCGCCAGCCCGGCGACATCCGCCGCGCGCGCCTCGATGACCTGCTGCACCACCCCGAGCCCGACTTCCGCCCCCTCCCTGAAAATCCGGCCTTCCTGGGGCTCTACCGCTGGCGCCTGCTGGCGGACGGGCCTTCCGAATCGTCTCTCCTTCCCAGGTCCTGACATGCGCTGGTTCCGCCCGATCCTCACCCTGCTGCTGCCCGCGATCCTGCTGCTGCCCACCACGGGCACGGCCCAGAAGCGCGCTGCCGAGGCTCCCTGGCGGGAGGGCGGCTGGACCGGCGCCTTCGCCACCCTGCGCCCCACCCTGCCCGGGAAGCCGGGCCTGCTGGAGGCGGCGGGCCCCATCCCCGTCGAGGCCCGCATCCGCATCTACCGCGTGGCGGAACCCGAAGCCTTCCTGAAGAAGGTGCTGCTGGACCGTGGCCATGCCGCCGCCGAGGGCGGGCGCGCCCC
>JAMPXL010000345.1 GCA_023701165.1 Geothrix sp.
CTGCACTTCTGGGTGGAGGTGAAGCTGGGGGACCGCTGGGTGCCGGTGGACCCCACCTTCGACCAGGCCCCGGCCTCGGCCCTCCGCATCAAGCTCGGGGACACGGATCTTGCCGATCTCGGAGGCGTAGGCTGGGAGGGCGCCGCCTCGGCCTTCTCAGGCGTCCGCTGGATTGCGGAACGCGAAGGCGCCGCGCCCTGGGGCGCCGGCACCCGCATTGAAGGCGATCAGGTCACGGCCTCCGACGGAAGCCGGCTGCGCCTCCCCGGCGGGCGCTGGACCCTGGCCCGCGGCAAGCTCACCTTGAACGGCACCTGGCCCGTGGAGGCCGCCCTGCGGCCCGCCCAGGCCCAGCTGGCCGGCGCCCGCCGCCTGGCGGGTCCGCAGACCCTCCGGGAGGGCTGGTGGGTTCCGGCTTCCGGCAGCCTGTGGATGGATCTGGGCCAGGGCCGCTGGCTGCACCTGGAAGGGGTCTCCGAGGCTTCCGCCTACCGGCTTCTCGATCAGTTGATGGCGCCCGCCAGGGCTTCGTGAAGCCCCTCCTGCCGCTGGCAGTGCTCGCGCAGGCGCTCCAGCCAGTTCGACATGGCCAGGCATTCCTGCTCGTCGCAGCAGCTGGTGAGCTGCGTGGCCATGGCCTGCACGGGCTCGTCCAGCCGCTCCATGAGGCGCTTCCCCTTGGGGGAGATGACCACGCGGCTCACGCGGCGGTCCTTGGCATCGGCCACCCGCTTGAGCAGGCCCTGCGCCTCCAGGCGATCCACCAGCCGCGTCACGTTGGCGAAGCGGTAGATCATCCTCCGCTCGATCTCATAGATGGGATGGCCCTTGGTGGGCCCGCCCCGGACGATGCGCAGGACGTTGTACTGCTGGATCGTCAGGCCGTGGGCCTCGAAAAGCCGCTCCTGAACGCGGACAACGGCCTCCCGCGTCAGCATCAGCTGGAGCATCACCTGGATCCCCGGGGCCGGGAGCGTCGACATCTGGAGTTCTTCCTGTAGGGACATGCCAGCCTCGCGGATACTTTCGGGGCAAGGATCGCCCCATCCGTGGGATTCTGGAAGGTCGTAGGAGCCCTTCTTGCCATCCATCGCCCTGAGTTTGATCAATGTCACGAAACGCTATGGCGCGACACCCATTTTGGACGGATTGAGCCTCGGTCTCTTCCAGGGAGAGAAGGTCGGCCTCATCGGCCGCAACGGCGCGGGCAAGAGCACGCTCTTTCGACTGCTGACCGGGGACGAGATCCCCGACTCCGGGGAAGTCGTCATCACCCAGGGCCAGCGCATCGCCCGCCTGAGCCAGGAGCCCCACTTCGCCCCGGGCGCCAGCGTCCGGCAGGCCCTGGAGGCCGCGCTGGCGGACCACAGCGCGCTGCTGGACCGCCATCAGGAGATCCACGAAATCCTCCACGGCGTCTCTGCCCAGGCGGAGAGTCGGCTCCTTGACGAACTGCAAAACGTGGAACACCAGATCGAGCGGTGGGGCTGGGACCTGGCCCCGCGGCTCAAGGCGGCCGCCACCACCTGGGGCCTGGAGGATCTCGACGCCGAGGTGGAAGCCCTGTCCGGAGGCTGGCGCAAGCGCGTGGCCCTGGCCCAGGCCTGGCTCAAGGAACCCGATGTGCTGGTGCTGGACGAGCCCACCAACCACCTGGACCCCGATCAGGTGGAGAAGCTGGAGGCCTGGCTCCAGGCCTACGACGGGGCCCTCCTCCTCATCACCCACGACCGCCATCTGCTGGACGCGGTGGCGACGCGGATGCTGGAACTGGATGAAGGCGCCCTCCGGAGCTACGAGGGCGGCTACAGCGACTACCTGCTGGAGAAATCCGACCGCGAGTTCCGCGAAGCGCGGCTCACCGAGCACATGCAGAACCGCCTGCGCCGCGAGATGGCCTGGCTGCGGCGCGGCGCCAAGGCCCGCACCCGCAAGTCCAAGCTGCGCATCCAGGACGTGCTGGATCTGAAGGACGACGTGGAGGACCGCACGCGCCTGGAGATCCGCCAGGGCCTGTCCTTCGCCTCGGGCATCAACCGCAGCGACGCCCTCATCCGCGCCGAGGGGCTGGGCTTCGCCTACCCGGGCGGGGCCGAGCTGCTGGACGGCCTCGACCTCAGCCTCCAGCGCGGCATGCGCATCGCCCTGCTGGGACCCAACGGCTGCGGGAAATCCACCCTGCTCAAGGTGCTCCTGGGGGATCTGGAACCCAGCACCGGCGAGGTGGTCCGCCACCCCAAAATCTCCATCACCACCATTTCGCAGGGACGCGGCGAGCTCGACGGGGCCCGCAGCATCCTGGACAACCTCGCGGAGCGGGCTTCCGTGGTGGACACGGGGAACGGCACCGTGCTCGCCCACGTCTACCTCACGCGGTTCGGCTTCCCCGTGGACCAGCAGGCCCGCCCCGCCGCCACCCTCAGCGGCGGCGAGCGGAACCGCCTGCTGCTGGCCAAGGCCATGCTCAGCCCCGCCGACCTGCTGGTGCTGGACGAACCCACCAACGACCTGGACATCCCCACCCTCCAGAACCTCGAAGAGGCCCTCCTGGGCTTCGGCGGCACCCTGCTGCTGGTAAGCCACGACCGCTTCTTCCTGGACCAGGTGGCCACCCA
>JAMPXL010000346.1 GCA_023701165.1 Geothrix sp.
GCCCAGCTGAAGGCGAAGGCCTTCCCGGCGGGGTCGGTGATCGTGGGCGGGGAGAACTTCGGCTGCGGCTCCAGCCGCGAACAGGCCTGCTCCACGCTGAAGGGCCACGAGGTCGCCATCGTCGCCAAGAGCATCTCGCGCATCTTCCTCCAGAACAGCATCAACCTGGGCCTCCAGGTGGTGATCTGCCCCGGCATCGAGGCCTCCGAGGGCGACGACCTGGAGATCACCGCGGAGCAGGTGCTCAACAAGACCACCGGCAAGGCCTTCGACCAGGTGAAGCTGCCCGCCGCCCGCAAGGGCATCATGGATGCCGGCGGCCTCATCCCCTACACCCGGGCGAGGCTCATGGCGAAGGGCTGAGTGCCTGGATTATTTAAAACAGGAACACAGAGGACGCAGAAACCCACAGAGGACACAGAGAAAGTTTTTTCTGCGTTCTCTGCGGGACTCTGTGCCCTCTGTGTTCCGCTTTTCCTACTCGGTACTCTCCAGCGCATCTTCGGGACAGGGATGGTGGTGGTTGCGGATGGCGTGGATGGCCAGGTCGTAGTCCGGCTCCCGGGTGAGCTCTGGCACCAGTTCCGTGTGGACGACGGTGCCGTTCTCATCCAGGGCCACCACGGCGCGGGCCAGGAGTCCGCGCAGGGGGCCGTCCGTGAGGGTCACGCCGAAGGCCGTGCCGAACTCGGGATGGCGGAAGGCCGAGACGGGCACGGCGCGCTGGAGCGCCTTCGAGCCGCAGAAGAGGTCCTGGGCGAAGGGCAGGTCCATGGACACGCAGAGCATCACCGTGTCGGCCAGGTCCGCCGTCAGGGCGTTGAAGGTCTGCACGCTCTTGGCGCAGGTGGCGGTGTCCAGGCTGGGGAAGATGCTCAGCAGGACGCGCTTCCCCTCCAGGTCCACGCTCGTGAGGTCGCGGAAATCCGTGCGGGTGAGGGCGAAGGGGGGGGTGGCATACCCGATGGTGGGCAGCTCGCCGCAGGTGTGGGTGGGGTTGCCGTTCAGGGTGATGGCGGCCATGGGAACCTCCCGGCGGGCCCATCCTACTCCCGATCCGGTGGACATGGTTCCGCCATTCAGGGTCTGTGAACGGGCCATTTTCCGAATCCGCCCCTGGAATCGCCCGGACCGCCCCAACCCGCTGGCGGGATCTGCCTCGGGTATCTAGGCTTGTGGCATGGGTCCCGCGGGCATGAAGTGGCGGTGGTACTGGGGCATCTGGGCCCTGATGGGGGTCTACATGGCCACCTGGGACCTGGCCATGTACCCGTCGGCCCCCATCCTCCGGGTGGGCGTGATGAACCTCCTCCAGAACGGGGCCTGGGGTCTGCTGGGACTCTTCCTCATCTGGCTGGCGGACCGGCGGCCCATCGAATCCTTCGCCTGGTCCCAGTGGCGGACCTGGACCCTGCACCTGCTGGCCAGCGTGGCGGTGGCGGCCCTCGGCCTCTTTGTGGCCTACCTCATCTCCCTGGCCGTGGACTCGGGCGATTGGGGCCGGGCCCTTGATCCGGCGCGGCTGCGCAAGGGCCTGCCCCGGTTCTACCGGGCCTATTTCCATACGAACCTGCTCTTCATGTGGGCCGTGGTGGCAGCCTTCCATGGCCTGCGCATCTACCGGAAGTACAAGGCCCGCGAGGTGGAGGCCGCCCAGCTGGAGGCCCGCTTTGCGGAGGCCCAGAACCTGGCCCTCCGGATGCAGCTCCAGCCCCATTTCCTCTTCAACACCCTCCATTCCATCTCGGCCCTCGTGCACGAGAACCCCGACGGCGCCGACGACATGATCAGCCGCCTGGGCGACTTCCTGCGCATGACCCTGGACGCCCCTCCGGACCAGATGGTTCCCCTCCGCAAGGAGCTGGCCTTCATCCGGGCCTACCTGTCCATCGAGCAGGTCCGCTTCCAGGACCGTCTCCGGGTGGAGATGGAGGTTCCCGCCGATCTGCAGGACCTGCGGGTGCCCAGCTTCATCCTCCAGCCCCTGGTGGAGAACGCCCTGAAGCACGGCCTTTCAGACCGCCCGGGGGGCGGCACCTTGCGCCTGCGGGCCTCCCGGAATTCCGAATTCCTGGTGCTGGAGGTGCAGGATGACGGAGAGGGCTTCAGGCCGGGGCGGGAGGGCACGGGCCTGGGCAACGTCCGGGCCCGCCTGGGGCTCATCTACAAGGGGCGGCACCAGCTGGACCTGCTGGGCTCTCCGGCGCGGGGAACCCTGGTGATGCTCCGCCTGCCCCTGGATGGGCCCGGCGGGGGGACGCCGTGAACCTCCGTGCCCTGGTGGTGGACGACGAGACGCTGGCCCGCCAGCGCATCCGCCATCTGCTGCGGCGCTCCACGGACATCGAGGTGGTGGGCGAGTGCGCCAACGGCCTGGAGGCGGTGAAAGCCATCGAGGACCAGACGCCGGATCTGGTCTTCCTGGACATCCAGATGCCCGAGCTGGACGGCTTCGGGGTGGTGGAGGCCGTGGGGGCGGACCGCATGCCGCCCACGCTCTTCATCACGGCCTACGACCAGCACGCCCTCAAGGCCTTCGAGGTCCACGCCCTGGACTACCTCCTCAAGCCCTTTTCGCCGGAGCGCTTCCACCAGGCCCTGGACCGGGCCC
>JAMPXL010000347.1 GCA_023701165.1 Geothrix sp.
AGCCCAGCGCCAGGGCCAGGACAAGGGCGTGCCCCGCGATCAGGCCGGCCTGGATGGTCATCTTGGACATGGAACCCCCAAAAAAAGCATCAAAGCATCCAGAATGACAGGTCCGGGAGGATCCCATGAATCGACTCGAGGAGCTGTCGGGGCTGGATCTGGCGGTCTACAGCGCCGCCTGGTGCCCGGATTGCCGTCGCCTGGAAGCCTGGCTGGCGGAGCATGGCGTGGCCCACCAGAAGGTGGACCTCGAGACCGTGCCGGGGGCGGCGGAAAAACTCGAGGCGGAGACGGGGAAGCGGGCGATCCCGTTCGTGCTGGTGAACGGGGAGCGCTGGGTCCGGGGCTATCACAAGGAGCTGCCCCAGCGGCTGGACGGGGACCTGCTCGTGGAGGAGCTGCTGGCGGCGGGGAAGTGACGCCGCCCCGAACACGCGCCTGATGCTCACCGGTGCGGGGGCCCCGCTCGGAGCAGCCCCCCGGGCTGCCCGCTCGCGACCCGCATCCGGTTCGCGGGTCCGGGGCTACCACAAGGAGCTGCCCCAGCGGCTGGATGGGGACCTGCTCGTGGAGGAGCTGCAGGCGGCGGGGAAGCAGGGCCCCGGCGGATTTCCCGGTCCCATGGCCCGGGGAGGGGGATTCATGGCACGCTAGGAGGTTCTCCGGGAGCCGCCAGTGGCCAGTTTTTTCTCCAGCCAGTTCTGGTCCAACATCTTCAATTCGGACCTCGCCATCGACCTTGGCACGGCCTCGACCCTGATCCACACCAAGCAGGCGGGCCGCATCGTCATCTATGAACCCTCCATCGTGGCGGTGAACACCGTCACCCACGAGGTGGAAGCCGTGGGCGACGAGGCCAAGCAGCTGCTGGGCCGGGCTCCCCAGGGGGTCCGGACCATCCGGCCCATGAAGGACGGCATGATCTTCGAGGTGGACGCGGCCGAGAAGATGCTGGCCCAGTTCATCGCCAAGGCCCGCCCGAACCGCGGCATCGCCCGGACGCGCATCGTGGTGAGCGTGCCCCCCCGGGCCCACCAGGTGGCCCGCCGGGCCGTGAAGCAGGTCTGCTACGACGCCAAGGCTGGCGAGGTCTTCATCGTGGACCAGACCATGGTGGCCGCCATCGGCGCCGGCCTGGCCATCAACGAGAAGCGCGGCTGCATGATCGTGGACATCGGCGGAGGCACCACGGACGTGGCGGTCATCAGCTACAACGGCAAAGTCTTCTCGGATTCCATCCTCATCGCGGGCGACGAGATGGACGAGGCGGTGATCAAGTACATCCGCGAGAAGTACAACGTGCTCATCTCCGAGGCCTCGGCCGAGGAGGTGAAATGGACCCTGGGTTCGGCCTTCCCCTCGGAGCTGACGCGCACCATGGAGGTGAGCGGCCGGGACCAGTTCGAGGGCCTGCCGAAGACGCTCACGCTCAATGACGCGGAAATCCGGGAGGCCCTGGCCGAGCCCATCGGCGCCATCATCGACCTGGTCCGCAAGGCCCTGAACGAGACGCCGCCCCAGCTGGCGGCGGACCTCATCGACCGGGGCATCTGCCTCACGGGTGGCGGCTCGCTGATCCAGGGCCTGGACGAGCGGCTGCGCAAGGAGACCCACCTTCCGGTCTTCCGCGCCGAGGATCCCCAGACCGCCGTGGTGCGGGGCACCGCGCTGCTGCTGGAGAACATCCCGCTCCTCCGCCGCATCCAGATCCTCGACTAGCCCCGCCCGGAGGGGGCATGACCGTCCACAAGTCCAAATGGGGGTGGCGCCACTCGGGGTGGCATCGTCCCCTGCTGGTGCTCCTCTGGCTGGGCCACGGGGGCTGGGTGCTGCTCGGCCCGGACCCCGGCCGGCACTGGACGGGCCTGACCGATGCCCTTTCGCGGCCTTCCCAGAGCCTGGCCTCGCGTTGGGAGCAGTGGCGGAGCTCCCGCCGCGAGGCGGCCCGCAGCTTCGCTGAAACCCGGGCCGAGAACCTCCGCCTGGCCGCCGAGCTGGCCCAGCTGCGGACCCAGGCCGCCCAGGATGGCCCCCGGCTGGCCGAAGCGGACGCGGCCGTGCAGCTGCTGGGCCTGAAGCGGCAGATCCCCCTGGAGCTGAAGGCCGCCCGGGTCATTTTCAGCACCCGGCCCGCCACGTTTGGGGGGCTGATCCTGGACCGGGGTGCGGACCTGGGCCTGGTGCCGGACCAGGGCGTGCTGGCGCCCGAGGGTATCGTGGGCCGGCTCTGGTCCGTGGGCCCCACCCAGGCCAAGATCCTGCCGGCCGACGCGCCCAATGCGTCCGTGGCCGTGATGCTCATGCGCAGCCGGGCCACCGGCGTGCTGCAGGGCATGGGTTCGGGGCGCGCCCAGATCCGCTACATCAGCAACCAGGAAGTGGTCCAGGTGGGGGAGGCCGTGCTGACTTCGGGGCTGGATCGCGTGTTCCCCCGGGGGCTGCTGGTGGGGTACGTGGCGGAGGTGGCCCAGGGCGATCTGGAGCTGAGGGTGCAGGTGAACCTGTCGGCCCCGCTGGACCGGATCTCCGCGGTGCTGCTGCTGCCCTCCCAGCCGCCGCTGGAAGTGCAGCCGCCCTTCGTGGCGCCGGAGCAGAAGCCCCAGCGGA
>JAMPXL010000348.1 GCA_023701165.1 Geothrix sp.
CAGGCCAGGCCGAGGGCCTTGGCCTCCTGGGCGCTGTAGGGCGGCATGGGGCCGAAGCTGAGGCCCACCAGCCCCATGACGGCCACGGGGCCCCACACCGCGCGGTCCGGCCACTGGAAGACCGGCCCCTCGATCTCGCGGGGGGCCTCCCGGGGCAGGGCCCCGATCAGCAGGTGCAGCACGGCGAAGACGCCCGCCAGCAGGACCAGCATCCAGGTGAAGCCCAGGTGGGGCATGAGCCAGAGGCCCACCAGGGGGCCCACCGCCACGCCGCCAGGACCCGTGAGGCCGAAGAGGGACAAGCCCTGGGCCCGGTGTTCCAGGGGCAGGATGCCGCCCACCTTGGCGATGGAGGCGGTGCGCAGCGCCGACCACAGCAGGCCATGCACCGGCGCCAGCAGGTAGAAGACCCACCGCACCTTCAGCAGCGCGTAGATGACGAGGATGCCGACCACCGCCAGCGTGGCCACCCGCAGCACCCGGCGCGGCCCCAGCCGGTCGCCCAGGGGGCCCGTGAACAGCGCGCCGAAACCCGATCCCAGCATGAAGGCCGTCTGGAAGCGCCCGCTTTCCGCCAGGCTCGCGCCCAGGTCGCGCAGGTGCAGGGGCACCACGGGAAACAGCTGGTAGCCCGCGGCGAACACCAGGAAGTAGAACGTGCAGACCACCAGGAAGGGCGCCGTCAGGAACCCGGGCCGCCTCGATTCCTCCGCGTCCAGCATCCGTCCAGGATCGCATATGCTGGAGGATCCATCCCGAGGTCCCCATGCAGCTGGAGCAGTTCCATTCGGAAGTCGAGCGCATCAAGAAAGGCGGCTCGGCCAAGGCCCACGAGAAGAATGCCGAGGCAGGCAAGCTCTTCGCCCGCGAACGCATCCACCTGCTGGTGGACGAAGGCAGCTTTGTGGAGGACGGCCTCTTCGCCAACGCCCTGCACAAGGATCTCCCGGCGGATGGCGTCATCACGGGCACGGCCACGGTGGACGGCCGCCCCGTGGCGCTCATGGCCAACGACAGCACCATCAAAGCCGGCAGCTGGGGCGCCCGCACCGTGGAGAAGATCATCCGCATCCAGGAAGTGGCCCTGCGGATGAAGGTGCCCATGCTCTACCTGGTGGACAGCGCCGGAGCCCGCATCACGGACCAGCTCGACATGTTCCCCGGCCGCCGCCACGCGGGGACGATCTTCCACATGGAGGTGGCGCTCTCGGGTCTGGTACCCCAGGTCTGCCTGCTCTTCGGGCCCTCGGCTGCGGGCGGCGCCTACATTCCTGCCTTCTGCGACGTGGTGATGATGGTGGAGGGCAATGCCAGCATGTACCTGGGCTCCCCCCGCATGGCGGAGATGGTCATCGGCGAGAAGATCAGCCTGGAGGATCTCGGGGGCGCCCGCATGCATTGCTCCGTGAGCGGCTGCGGCGACTTCCTCTGCAAGACGGAACAGGAGGCCATCGCCCTCTGCCGCCAGTACCTGGCCTACTTCCCCCAGCACTGCGAAAGCCCTCTACCCACCGTTCCGCCGAAGGCGGTTACACCCAAGGCGAAAGACTTGGGTGCATTGGTGCCGATGGACATCATGGCCCCCTTCCAGATGAAGGATCTGATCGAGGGCCTGGTGGACGAGGGCAGCTTCCTGGAAGTGAAGAAGCTCTTCGCCGGCGAGATCATCACAGGCCTGGCGCGCCTGGATGGCAAGCCCGTGGGCATCCTGGCCAACCAGCCCCGGGTGAAGGGCGGCGTATTGTTCGTGGACAGCGCCGACAAGGCCACCCGCTTCATGACGCTGTGCGACGCCTTCGGCATTCCGCTCGTGTTCCTCAGCGACGTGCCGGGCTTCATGATCGGCAGCGCCGTGGAGAAGCAGGGCATCATCCGCCACGGGGCCAAGATGATCAGCGCCATGGCCGGCTGCTCCACGCCCCGCATCTGCGTGGTGGTGCGCAAGGCCTACGGCGCGGGCCTCTACGCCATGAGCGGGCCCGGCTTCGATCCTGACGCCACCCTGGCCCTGCCCACGGCCAGCATCGCCGTCATGGGCGCCGAGGCCGCCGTGAACGCTGTCTTCGCCAACAAGATCGCGGAGAAACCGGAAGAAGAACGCGCCGCCTACGTGCAGCAGCTCCGCGACGAGTACAACGAGGACATCAACCTGAAGAAGCTGGGGGCTGACCTCCACGTGGATGCCATCGTGGATCCCGCCGACCTCCGCGCGGAACTCATCACCCGCCTCGCCCGGGCCCGCCGCCGCGACGTCTGGCCCGCCAAGCGCCGCAGCGTCACGCCGGTTTGAGCGTTCGCTCGACCGTTGCGCTATGCTTCCGGGGATCTTTCCGGAGGCTGGCATGTTCCGTCGCGTGGATGACTTCAAGACCATCTGGCAGCAGGAGGCGGAGAAGACCCTGGCGGTCTTCGCGGCCATTCCCGATGCGGCGGCCCACCAGGCCGTGGACGCCCAGCACCGGGACCTGCGGCGCCTGGCCTGGCACCTGGTGGAGACCATCCTGGAACTGCCCCAGAACCTGGGCCTCAAGGTGAAGGGTCCCGTGGGCCTCGGCCCCGACGGCTTCATCGCCACCCCCCCGCCGCCCACCATGGCGGAGACGGCCG
>JAMPXL010000349.1 GCA_023701165.1 Geothrix sp.
TCTTCTGGATCCACCTGGCTGTAGAAGCCATCGCCGCCCTGGGTCACGAACCAGTCGTAGTTGGTGGAGCCGTGCAGGTTCCGCGTGCGGCTGGGGCCACCCATGGAGAAGTTGTCCTGGGTCCCGCCGTAGATGGTGTAGAAGGGTTTCGCATTGTCCACGGTCACCCGGTAGTACTGGATGACCGGCAGGTTGGCCTTGAACTCCCAGGTGGCGCCCCGGTCGCGGCTTTCGTACACGCCGCCGTCGCATCCCGAGATCAGGTGGTCGCTGTTGGCCGGATCGATCCACAGGGCGTGGTTGTCCACGTGCTTGTAGGTCTCGCCCACACGGCGCCAGGTCTTGCCGCCGTCCTCAGTCACCTGCATCCAGGTGTCCATGCTGTAGACGCGCTTCGGGTCCTTCGGATCGCAGAAGAGCTCCTGGTAGTACTGGGCGCTGCCGGACACCTGCTCGTTGCGCCGCTCCCACGTCCGGCCGCCATCCAGGCTGCGGAAGAAGCCGCCAGCCTTGTTGGCCGCTTCGATGGTGGCGTAGACCGTGTCCGGCTCGCCCGCCGGAATGGCCAGGCCGATGCGGCCCATGTCCTCCTTGGGCAGGCCCTCCTTCAGCCGCGTCCAGGTCTGGCCGCCGTCCACGCTCTTGTGGATGCCGCCGCCGGGTCCGCCGTTCACCATGCCCCATACGTGGCGCCGCCGCTGGTAGGTGGCCGCGTACATCACGTCCGGATGGCGGGGATCCATGAGCACGTCCGTGACGCCCGTGTGGGCGTCCACGGTGAGCACCGCCTTCCAGGTCTTCCCGCCGTCCGTGGTCTTGTAGAGGCCGCGTTCGCCGCCCTCCTTCCACAGCGGGCCCTGGGAGGCCGCGAAGACCACGCGGCTGTCGCGGGGATCCACGAGGATCTTCGCGATGTGTTCGCTGGCCTTCAGGCCCATGTTCTCCCAGTGCTTCCCGCCATCCAGGCTGCGGTACACGCCGTCGCCGTAGGCCACGGAGCGCTGGGAATTGTTCTCGCCCGTGCCCACCCAGACCGTGTTCGGATCACGGGGATCGAGGGTGACGCAGCCGATGGAGAAGGAGCCCTCCTTGTCGAAGAGGGGCGTCCAGGTGGTGCCGCCGTTCACGGTCTTCCACACGCCGCCCGAGGCCACCGCCAAGTACCAGGTGTCCGGCCGGTTCGGATCGATGGCGAGGTCTCCGATGCGGCCCGATGTGACCGCAGGGCCCAGGTTCCGGAGGGGCAGCGCCGCCAGGGGCGACTCCTTGGGGGCCGCCTCCGGCTTGGCGGGAGGCGCCGCCAGGAGCGGTGCCGCAGCCAGCAGCAGGGCCAGGGGTGAGAGGGAGTGGAACCGGGGCATGGTGCCTCCTAATACGAGGTTTGCCCCATCATGCCCTAGAACCGGAGAACCTTCACCATCCGGGGCCCACACCCTTGCCCCGCACGCGGCCCTGCCAGCGGACCGTCTGGGTGCCTGGCTCCAGGTCCAGGGCCTCGCCCTGCCCCTCTCCGAGCCGTCCGCGCAAGGTCACGGCCCCCTGGGCCTGGATCAGCTTCACGGTCCGGTCGGGGCCCACGGTGACGAACACGGAATCCGCCGCCAGGCGCCAGCCCTGCCCCTGGCACTCCACGCCGCCGCTGAGCAGGATCTTCTGCCCCTCGCTCTGCCCCCGCTCGGCGCGCAGGAACAGGTCGCCATCCGCCGCGGCCAGGGTGCCGTTCAGGCCTTCGGGAAAGCTCACGGTGTCGCCTTTCCGGACAATGCGGGGTCCGGACAGCCGCTCCCGCAGGCGGCTCCAGGCGGCGGGCCGGCCCGTGAGGGTCCAGAGGGCGTCCTCCCAGACCAGCCGGGTCCCCCGCAGGCTCCCGCCGGCGAACAGGTTCACCTGCACGGGCCCCTCGATGGTCCAGGAGCGGGGATCGCCCTGGCCCGCGCCGCCGGCGAAGGTGCCGTCCTCGCCGCGGCCCAGCACGGGACCCGAGAGCTTCCAGCGCCGGGTGGCCCGCTCCACGAGGATGCGGGGCGAGGACAGGGTCCGCCGGCCCCAGGTCAGCAGGGCCTGGCCTTCCGCCACCGCATGGCCCACGGGCAGGGACTCCGGCAGGTCCCGCCCCGGGGCTTCGCGCATGAGCACCCGCGGCGCCTTCAAGGTGAGCCGCTGGCCGTCCAGGGGCTGGTCCCACACCACGCTGCCCTCCAGGCGCAGGCCCGCGGGTGTCCACCGGGCCCCATCCGTGGACAGGTGTTCTTCCCCCGCGGGGAGCGCGCGATGGGCCTGGAACTTCCGCAATTCCACCTGCTGGAAACCCGTGCCGGGGGCGGGCCGTGGCGCGGCGCCTCCCTGGGCCTGGCCGCGCCATCCGTCGGCCCGCTCGAAGGACAGGGGGCCGGGCCAGGTGACGGTGTCCGGGGACAGGTCCGCCACGGAGGCATGGAGGGAACCCTCCGCCAGCCGGACGTTCACACCCTCCAGATGGCCCGTCTGGAAGCCTGGCAGCGCCCACAGCCGCTCGGCCTCCATGGCCTGGAGCGTGGCCGGGGCGGGTGCGCTGGCCGGCGCCTGCCA
>JAMPXL010000350.1 GCA_023701165.1 Geothrix sp.
GTGGGCGTCTTTTTCAAGGGTCCGGTTCCGGATTGGGCGACGGAAGGCTTTGCCGTGGGCCTGGACACCCACGACCCCGCCCTGGGCAATCACCGGCTGCCCTGGTCCCTGGGGCTGCGCTCCACGGCGGGCCTCGAGTGCATCGCCCGGCTTCAGGGGCCGGGAAGCGCCGTGTACGTGGACGAGCCCTATGACCTCTTCACCCACCGCCTCGCCCGGCCCTACCGGAGCATCCCCCACGAGAGCGGCCGGTTCGTCATGCCCGCCACGGAAAGCAACCGGCCCCGCATCGGCCGGGACGGCACGCGGTTTCCCGGGCATCGGCAGGAGATCGGGTGGCTGCGCCGCGGCACCCAGGACCGCAGCGATCCCGCCTTCGATTCCAGGGCCGAGTGGCGTGAAGGCCACGCAGAAGACGACTGGCATTTCGTGGAGGCCAGCCTGCCCTGGGGCCTCCTCAATGTGACGGATCCCAGTTCCCGCCGGGTGGTCCGGGACACCGCGACCGCCTCCGGCGAGGTGGGCACGGTCGTCACCGATGGCTTCCGGCTCTGCCTGGTGCGCTTCCGGGCGGGCTCCAAGGGCCTCCAGCCCATCGCCAGCCTCCCCCGGGCCGCCAAGGGCACCCTGCCGCTGCCGCCCCTCTTCACCTGGCCGTCCTGGGAACAGCCCACCTTCCATCGCGTCCGCAAACAGAGCTTCGATCTGGTGAAGGACGGTCTTCGCCAGCTTCCCGATTGACGGTGCCCCATGATTCCGCCCCTCCCCACACCGGCCGCCCTCCTGGACACCCAGGCCCAGGAACCCCTGGGCGCCTTGTTGACCCGTGCCCGTCAGGCCCGCGAAGCGGCCCGGATGGAGGAGGCACTCCGCGCGTACGGCCTCATGCTCGCCCAGGTGCCCGAGCACGAGACGGCCCTGCTGGAGCGGGCGGAGACGCTGGCCTGGGCGGGACGCTACCGCGAGGCGGCCGAAGCCTACCGGGCCTTCCGGAAGGTCCATCCCGGGCGGGCCCTGGATGCGGACCTGCGGCTCGCCCAATTGGCGGCCTGGCAGAACCGCACCGGCGAGGCCCTCGACCTCCTGGATGGCTGGCTCAAGCAGGAACATCGCCAGGCGGTCCTCGATGCCGCGACCTACCTGAGCTGGGGTGGGCGGATGCCCGAAAGCCTCCGCCGGCTGCGGGCTTGGCTGGAGAGCCACCCGGAGGACCGGGAGGCCCGCCTCCTGGAGGCCAAGATCCTGGGCTGGGATGGCCAGTTCGCCGAGGCCCGGGCCGCCTACGGGAAAGTGCTGGCCAGGACGCCGTCCGACCGGGAGGCCCTGGCGGGCCTCGCCCGCCTCGACCTGTGGGAGGGCAGTCCTGGCCGGGCCCACGGAGCCCTGGACCGCATGGCCATCGGCGACCGGAACCATCCTGAATCCCAGCTGCTCCAGGCCCAGGTCGATCTGGCCGAGGGCGCCTCCCGGGCGGCCCGGGCGAGGACCTCGACCCTCGCCGCCAAACCGGGCCCTTCGCAGAAGGAGGCCCGGGAGCTGCTGGAGGACCTGACCGGGGCCCTGGGCCCCTGGGTGGAGCTGTCCGCCGCCCGCACCGACACCAACGAGGGCCTTCGACTGGAGGATCCCCTGTTCCGCGCCCGGGTGCCCCTCGGGGACGGCGCGCTGGACCTTGGGGCCGGCCAGCACCGGACCGGCTTCCGGGACCAGGTCCGCAGCACCCGTGAACTCAGCCTGGGCATCACGCACCCCATCGGGTCACGCTGGCGGGCATCCGCGTCCGTGTCCCGCCTGTCGGATCTCGCCGGCGAACCCGCCTGGGGCCACGCCCTCGGCCTGGGCCTGTCGCCCTCGGCGGGCCTGGACCTCCGGCTGGACCACTCCCGCAGCCTGGCCATCTTCACCCCTGCGGCCCTGGCCCAGCGCACCGCCTTCTCATCCACCGACCTCGGCGCCTCCTGGCGCTTCGGCCGGGGCCGCCATGCCCTCGGCGCGGGCCTCGGCCACACGGACGTCTCCGCCGGTTCCACCCGCCGCAGCTTCTTCGGGTCGTACGAGTACCGGATTCCCGTCACCGGCTTCGACCTCCGGGTGGGGGCGCTGACCCGGGGGTTCGGCTACTCCGCGTCCCTTCCTCTGGGCTTCTTCAACCCGGAGCACTACCGGTGGAACGGAGCCACGGCCAGCCTCGCCTGGCACAAGGGCCGGGCCTTCGAGGCGGCTTTGAATGCCCGCACCGGGTATCAGGTGGTGAACCAGGGCCAGGCCCAGTTCACCTGGAGCTATGGTGCGGCCCTGAGCTGGACTCCCCGATCCGCCCCCGTCTCGCTGTTCGCATCCTGGTCCCACAGCATGGCGGGACTTCCCGTGACCGACCCCACGGATCCGGCGGACTACCGGGAACACACCCTCCGCGTGGGTTTGCGGCTCCGCGGGGATCGTTGGTTTTGACAAAAAGGTGGATAGACTTTTTCCATGAGCCGCCTCTGGCCTGAGTCCACCAAGGTCCTCGTGGTAGAGGACGATCCGGCCACCGCCCGGATCATCCAGGCGCGCCTGGAGA
>JAMPXL010000351.1 GCA_023701165.1 Geothrix sp.
CCGGGGGATGGGCTCCACGCTGACCGCCGCAGTCATCTGGAACGGCCACGCCTACGTGGCCCAGATCGGCGATTCCCGGGCCTACCTGCTGCGCCAGGGCGCGCTGCATCAGATCACCGAAGACCAGACCCTGGTGAACGACCTGGTGGCCCAGGGCGCGCTCACCCGGGAGCAGGCGCGCACCCATCCCCAGCGCAACATGATCACCCAGGCCCTGGGCTCGCCCCAGCCGCTGCGGGTGGCGCTCTCCCGCGTCGCGCTGCGCCGGGGGGACCGCCTGCTCTGCTGTTCCGACGGGCTCCACGGCGAAGTGGCCGACGGGCGCATCCGCGAGGTGCTCGATCAGAACCTCAGTCCCCGGCGCTGCCTGGAGCTGCTCCTGGAGGACGCCATCGCCCAGGGGGCCCGGGACAATGTCACCGGCGTGATGCTGGCCCTCAACGATCCCGGCCTTCCCCTTCCAGAGCCGGGCGAACCCCTCGATGTGCTCCGCCCGGATGTCCGGGACCATGGCCGCGGCTTCTGGGGCCGCCTTCGGGGACTTTTCGGAGGCGGCGCCTCATGAGCATGCTGCAGGGGACCGTGTCCCTCAAACGATTCCTGGTGCTGGGCCCCGTGCCCGACGAGAAGGAACTCCAGGCCGGCCTGGCGCAGGACCAGTTCCGGCCCTTCCAGGACGGCATGGAGGAAGAACGCATGGGCTGGTGCGACTGGCGCAACCCGCTCATCACGCCGCCGGACGGGGACTGGGTGAGCCAGGAGCGCTTCGCCGTCTTCGGCCTGCGCATCGATACGCGCCGCGTGCCGCCCGCGCTGCTCAAGGCCCATGTGGACCTGCGCCTGCAGAGCCTCCAGAAGGAGAAGGACCTCGCCTTCATCGGCAAGGAGGCCCGCATCTCCCTGGCCGACGAAGTGAAGATCGAGCTGCTGCGCAAAGTGCTGCCCTCGCCCAAGGTGGTGGAAGTGGCCTGGGATCTCAAGAACGGCATCCTCTGGACCACGGCCTCCTCCAGCAAGGCCCAGGGCGCCCTCGCCAGCCTCTTCATCAAGTCCTTCGGCTGCGAGATCCACCCCCTGGCGCCCCTGGTGCTGGCGGGCCGGCTCAGTCCCCATCTGTCCGTGGAGGGCCTGATGGGCCTGGACCCGCTGGACCTCGAACTCGAGGAGGCCTGAGTGAAGCCGCTTGAACTGATGGAACAGGGCCGCTTCCTCGGCGAGGAATTCCTGCTGTGGCTGTGGATGCGCAGCATGACCGAGGGCGGCGCCAGCGGCGAGGACGGCGACGGCTCCGGCTGCTTCGTGGATGACGCCATCCAGCTGGCCTCCGAGCGCGGCGAGGTGAAGGAGATCAGCCTCCGCAAGGGCAACCCCTCCGAAAGCCGCGAGGCCTTCGAATCCCTGGGCCGCGGCATGCGCCCGGTGAAGATGAAGCTGCGGATCCTCTCCGGCGACCTGGAGTGGGTGTTCACGCTGAACGCCGCCACCCTGGACATGGGCACGCTCAAGCTGCCGCCCAGTACCGGCAAGGCACCCCACGAGCGGCTCCACGACCGCATCTTCCTGCTGGAGGAGGGCGCGGGCCACCTGGAGCGGCGGCTGAAGATCTTCCTCCAGGCCCGCGCCGAGGACCCCGGCGGCATGGAGGAATCCATGCGGGCCTGGGTGAGGGCGGGGCGCACCGGCGAGGCAATGCCCACGGGCGAGGCCCCGTGGGAGGCCTGATCGGCCGGGGCATCCTGCTGCTGCCCGCGGTACTCGCCGCGGCGGCGCAGGATCCCGCGCCGGTGATCGCCCACGCCCGCACCCCCGAGGGCCGGGCCATCCTGCTCCGGCTCCAGTTCCGGAAGGGGCTCAGCGTCGAAGGCAAGGCGCTGCCCCGGGCCTTCCTGGCCAGGGGCGCGGAGGAAAGCGGCTGGGTGGCCTTCGAGGCCCTCAGTCCTGCAGGCAAGCGCTGGGCCCTCGCGGCCCTGTTCCCCGGGGACCAGTGGCGGCAGGAGGAAGTCCAGCACCGGATCGCCCATCCCGAGGTGGAATCCGTGTGGACCCTGGCGGCCCTGTTCACCGGCCACGGGCAGAACTACGACAAGCTGATGGCGGAAAACCCGGAGCTGCCCGAGAAGCTGCGGGAAGGTGACACCTGGCGCATCCCCCGCAGCCTGCTGTCGGCGGACCTCGGAGGCAGCGGCCTCCGGCCCGACCGCTCCCAGCCGGAAGATGACCTGGACGACGAGGCCCGGGTGGCGGCCTACCGGGGCCTGCTCTCCTTCGGTGAGGACGCCCAGGGCAAGTTCGCCGCCTACCGCATGCGCAAGGGCGAGGCGCTGTATTCGAGCGTGGTCATCCGCTTCACGGACCGCGTGGATCCCAAGGGCGTGAACGAGCTGGCGGAACGCATCGCCAGGCGCAACGGCATCGCGGATGTGCGTGGCATCCAGCCGGGCCAGCTCATCAAGATCCCCACGGACTACCTGGCCGACCCCTTCCAGGCCGAGGGCAGTTCCGAACTGGCGGAGGAACGCGAGATCCGCGCCGAGGTCCGCCGCACCGTGCGCGTGGAAGCG
>JAMPXL010000352.1 GCA_023701165.1 Geothrix sp.
CGTTCTGGGCCTTGGCGAAGTCCACCAGGAGGCCGTGGAAGGCCGTGATCTCCACCTGGGGCAGGGGGGCCACCAGCTCCTTCAGCATGGCGACGCGCTCCTCCACGCTGAAGGCGGGGCTCTTCGCGGGATTGTGGAGCACGGCCACCACCAGCCGGTCCACGAGTTTCGCCGCCCGCTGGATGAGGTCCCAGTGGCCGAGGGTCACGGGATCAAAGGAGCCTGGGTAGATGGCCGACCGCACGGGCACTCCGAAGGATGGGGAACCAGCCTAGCGCATTCCGGGACGGAATCAGACCGCCACCATCCGCTTCAGGGCTTGAGAATCCAGGTCCGGAAGCGGCCCGCAGCCTCCGCTTCGCACCAGCAGGGGAACCCCTCCTGCCGGAACTGGTCCAGCAGGGGCTCGGGGCGGAAGGGGCTCAGCAGCTGCATGGCCTCGCCGGGAGCCAGGGTCAGCAGCGCCCGCCGGGTGCGGGCCAGGGGGTGCTCGCCGGCCGCCAGCAGCGCATCGGCATCCAGGGTGGTCCGCACGCTTCCGGAGACCGCCCAGGCGGGCCGTGGGTCTTCGATGGGTGCAGGGACACCCGCGCTGGGGGCGGCGACAGCCTCGCCGGTCAGCTCCCGGAGGAAGCGCACCAGTTCGCCCGTGGGCATGCCCGCGATGCGGGCCGCCTGGTCCACGGTGGCCAGCTTCGCCACCGTGCGGCGGAGAACCGGATTGCGCAGCTTGGCGAACTCGGGAACCCGGGCGATGAGGGCTTCCTGCAGGTCCGGGTGGGCCTCCAGGAAGTCGCCGATCTTCGTTTCAGGCGTGATGATCATGAGGGCCTCAGGCTTCGTCGTACTGGAGCAGGCGGCGGTCGCCTTCGAGGGCGCGGAGGCGCGTGAGGTCCTGGGTCACTTCCAGGGTGCCCAGGTAGGCGCCGGCCTCGTCGCGCACGGCGAAGTAGCGGATGTGGACGAACTTCCCGTGCATCTGGATCCAGAACTCCGCCACGGACTGGCGGCCCGTCTTGAAGTCCTCCAGGATGCGCTCCACCACGTCCACGCTCTTGGGCGGATGGCAGTGCTTCACCTCCCGGCCCAGGATGGTGCGGCTGCGGGCGAAGACCCGGTCGGGCCCCTCGCTGAAGAAGGCCACGCGATCCTCCGCATCCACGAAGGTGATATCCACGGGCAGGCTGGAGAAGATGCCGATGAGCTGCTGGAAGCTGAGGGAGCCGCTGGGGAAGGCCACGGCTGAGGCGGCAGGCAGCTGGAGGGTGTCTTTGGGGAAGGCCGGCTCCGGCGGGGCGTAGCCCGCGGCGGGCTCCACCAGGCACCAGCCGTAGCGGGGGCTGTCCTGCCAGATCTCGCCCCACTCCTCTTCGGTGAACAGGCCGAGGCACATGGGCAGGAGGATGGTCTCCTCCTTGTAGAGCATGGATTCCAGGGCCGCCAGGGCCGGACGCAGCACCGTGGGGACCAGGAGCTTCAGCTCGGCGCCGCCGAGGCTCTCCTCCCGCAGCACCTCGATGGCGCCCTTGAGGAAGTCGCGCACCTCGTCGTCCTTGGCCCACATGACCTTGGACGGCCCCGTGTTGCCGTGGCGCTCCAGCACTGAGAACACCAGGTGCTCCTTGCGCTGGTAGTGCTTGTCCACGTCCATGAGGGCGTTGAAGGCCTCCAGCACGGCGAGGCGTTCGGCGGTGGGGTAGGCCTGGTCCGCCACGGCCTCCAGGGCGGCGACGCGCTCCCGGGTTGTTCCGATGGCCGACTCCAGGGCCCGGTTCTCCTGGCGGAAGGTGTCCACGGGATGGCCCGCGGGCAGCTCCCGGGCCTCGGGCTGGGCCACGGCGTCCTGGAGGACCTCCGCGTGGAGGTCGCACATGGACTTCACTTCCTGGGGGCTCATGCCATCGGCCATGAGGGACTGCTCCATGGCGGCGATCTCCGTGGCGTCCACCTGGCCCACCAGGTGGGCCAGCCGCGCCTTCACCTGCTCAGGGGCCTCGCCCCGGTGCAGATGCAGGATGATCTCCTTGAGGGTGGCGATCCGGTGGTCCCGGTTGTTGATGAGTTCGCTCATGGTGTCTTCCCGAGGGGTGCCGTCCCCGGGATCATGAATATCAGATAAAAATGATCAACAATTCTTAAATGTGATTTCCGTCGCAGGCCGGGCGGATCGCCGGGCGGAAACAGCCCCGGATCCGGGTGCTAAAGTGGGGCCATGAGCGACAAACTGAGCGTCGGCCTTCTCTTCGGCGGGGAATCCCCCGAGCACGAAGTCTCCATCGTCACGGCCCGGGCCATCGCGGAGCACCTGGATCCCGCCCGCTTCACCGTGCGGCCCATGGGCATCGCCCGCAATGGCGTGTGGGCGGTCACGGGCGACCCCTTCGCGCGGCTGGCGGCCGGCGAGCTGCCGCAGCGCAGCGATCATCCCTTCCTGCCCCTGGAAAAGGGCGCTGAGGCCGCGCCCCTGCCGGACCTCTTCTTCAATGCCCTGCACGGCGCGGGCGGCGAGGACGGCCAGATCCAGGGCTACCTGGAGCTGCTGCACCGGCCCTACAC
>JAMPXL010000353.1 GCA_023701165.1 Geothrix sp.
GCGAAGAACTACCGCTTCCCCATGCTGGTCATCCACGTGAACGATGTGCTGGTGCAGAAGAAGGACTACGACACGACGCCCATTCCCGACGGGGCCGTGGTGAAGGTCATCCACCTCATCAGCGGAGGCTGAACGGAAAGAAGGCCGCCCGGAGGCGGCCTTCTTCTTCGCATGGCCCGAACGGTGTCAAAGCTCCAGCGTGATGCCCTGGGCCAGCTCCACCTTGCCGCTGAAGTTGATGGCGCTGGTCTGGCGGCGCATGTAGGCCTTCCAGGCATCGGAGCCGCTCTCGCGGCCGCCGCCGGTTTCCTTCTCGCCGCCGAAGGCCCCGCCGATCTCCGCGCCGCTGGTGCCCGTGTTCACGTTGGCCAGGCCGCAGTCGCTGCCCGCCGCCGACAGGAACAGCTCGCTCTCACCCTGGTCCTTGGTGATGATCGCGCTGGAGAGGCCCTGGGGCACGCCGTTCTGAAGCGCGATGGCCTCCTCGATGGTGCGGTAGGGCATGAGGTAGAGCACCGGCGCGAAGGTCTCCTCCCGCACGATGGCCAGGTTCCCCGGCACTTCGGCGATGCAGGGCGTGAGGTAGCAGCCGCCGGGGTTGGGCAGCTTCTCCCCGCCGGTGAGGATCTTCCCCCCTTCGGCCTTCACGGTTTCGATGGCCGTGAGCATGGTGTCCACGGCGGCGGCATCCACCAGGGGCCCCATGAGGACCTCGTCCTTCCGGGGATCACCGATGGGCGTCTTGCGGTAGAGGTCCAGCAGCCGGTCCCGGAAGGTCGCGTAGATGGACTCGTGGACGATGACGCGGCGGGTGGAGGTGCAGCGCTGGCCGGAGGTGCCGATGGCGCCGAAGTAGACGGAGCGCAGCGCGATGTCGAGGTCGCCCTTGTCGCTGACGATGACCGCGCCATTGCCGCCCAGCTCCAGGATGTGCCTGCCGAAGCGCTCCTGAACCAGCTTCCCGACGTGGCGGCCGCCCGGGACCGAGCCCGTGTACGACACCAGGGCCACGCGGGGATCGGTGTTGATGAGGTCGCCGATGTCGCTGCCCCGGCCGATGGCCAGGCTGCAGATGGCGGGATCGTAGCCGAAGTCCCGCAGCACCTTCTCGGCGATCTTGGTGCAGGCGATGGCGGTGAGCGGCGTCTTGGAGGAGGGCTTCCACAGCACCGTGTCCCCGCACACCAGGGCCAGGGCCGTGTTCCAGCTCCACACGGCCACGGGGAAGTTGAACGCCGTGATGACGCCCACCACGCCCAGGGGATGCCACTGCTCCTGGAGGCGGTGCATGCGCCGCTCGCTGGGCATGGTGAGGCCATAGAGCTGGCGGGAGAGGCCCACGGCAAAGTCGCAGATGTCGATCATCTCCTGGACTTCGCCCAGGCCCTCGCGCAGGGTCTTGCCCATCTCCAGTGTCACCAGCTCGGCCAGCGCCGCCTTGTTCCGGCGCAGCTCGTCGCCCAGGGCCTTCACCACTTCGCCGCGCTTGGGGGCGGGCACCAGCTTCCAGGTGGCGAAGGCCGCATGGCTCTTGGCCAGGATGGCGTCGAACTCCTGGGGCGTGACATTCATGACCGTGGCCAGGGCACCGCCATCGATGGGAGAGGCCACCGCCTGGGCCTTCCCGCTTCCGGTCCACGCGCCCGCGAACCCGCCCGGGTTCACGTCTGAAATACCCAGGGATCTCAGGACTTCCTGCATGGCCCACCTCCAGGATCCATTTGTATCTTTTTTTGCATCAATTACAAAACTCATTCGATTCACATCTCACATGAATATGATTCATGGATATGGATGCCAACCTCGATCTCGCCCAGCTGCGCACCTTCTTCACCCTGGCCCAGGCCGGGAGCTTCACCGCCTGCGCCCGCCGCCTGAACCGCACCCAGTCCGCCGTCAGCCATGCCATGGCCAAGCTGGAGAGCCTCGCGGGCGTCCCCCTGCTGGACCGCCGGGGGCGCTCCCTCTCCCTGACGGAGGAGGGACGGCGCCTCTACCAGGCCTGCGAGCAGGCCTTCGCCACCCTCGACGCCGCCGCCGAGGATCTGAAGCGCCACCAGTCCCAGGCTCGCGGGCGGCTGCGGGTGGGGGCCACGGTGGAGTTCGGCAGCAGCATCCTCATGCGGCACATGCAGCCCTTCCTGGCCGCCCACCCGGACCTGGAGATCGACTTCACCCTGAGCCAGGATCTGCTCAGTCCCCTGCTCCGCGACGACCTTGATCTCATCATCGACTGCCAGGAACATCCCCTTCCCGCCCTGCGGAAATCCCCCCTCTTCCGGGAGACCTACGTGGTGGCCTGCGCCCCCGCGCTGCGGAAAGCCCACCGCCTCCGGGTTCCGGCCGATCTCACCCGCTGCCCGATCCTCTCCCTGGACAAGGCCGGCGCCTGGTGGAACCGCTTCCTCATGGCCGTGCCTGACCGGGAGCAGCCCCACCTGGACCGGTTCATCGCCGTGGACCACATCCGGGCCATGATCCATGCGGCCATGGAGGGCATGGGCGCCCTGCTGGTGCCCCGCTACAGCGTGCTGGGGGAACTGGAGCGCGGTGGCC
>JAMPXL010000354.1 GCA_023701165.1 Geothrix sp.
CCGTTCCCCACGGTGGCGGCGCCCTTCAACCTGGCCCTGGGCGGCGGCTGCGAAATGACCATGGCCTGCCAGCGGGCCGTGGGCCATGCCGAGCTCTACATCGGCCTGGTGGAAGTGGGTGTGGGTGTCATCCCCGCGGGCGGCGGCTGCCTCCAGATGCTGCTGCGGATGGAAGACGCCATGGCCGCCAAGGGCGAGCTGGGGCCCATGCCCAAGGTGAAGGCCGCCTTCCAGGGCATCGGCACCGCCAACGTTAACACCAGCTTCGACGAGGCCCAGCGCAACGGCTACCTGCGGCGCACGGACCGCCGGGTCATGAACAAGGCCTTCCTGCTGCACGAGGCCAAGCAGGAGGTCCTGAAGATGGCCGCGGACTTCCAGCCTGTGAAGGAGCGCACCCTGCGCCTGCCGGGCCGGGGCGGGAGCGAGGCCCTCAAGATGGCCGTCCGCGACTTCCAGCTCCAGGGCCTGGCCAGCGAGCACGACGCCGTCATCATGGGCGAGCTGGCGAACATCCTGTGCGGCGGGGACGTGAGCCTGGTGCAGGAGGTCAGCGAGGAGCGCATTCTTGAGCTGGAACGCCAGGCCTTCGCCCGCCTCTGCAGCTACGAGAAGACCCAGGCCCGCATGGATGCGATCCTCAAGACGGGCAGGCCACTGCGGAATTAGAAATCCTGGCCATGTTGTGACTTAAGCCGCCTTTTCCCGGGCGGCTTTTTTTGGGTGTTGCCAGGGTGTGGCAAGGCCGGAACACTTGGGGCGGTTCAATAGACAATCAGGAGGCACTGTGAGCGGAAATTCTCAGTCAACTCCACGCGTAGCGGCCATCGTGGGTCCCTACCTCTCCGGAAAGACCTCCTTGATGGAGAGCCTTCTCTTCGTGGCAGGCGCCCTGCCGCGCAAGGGCTCCGTCAAGGAGGGGAACACCGTCGGCGACGCCTCCCTGGAGGCCAAGGCCCGCCAGATGAGCGTGGAGGCCAGCCTGGCCTCCTGCGAATACCAGGGCGAGGCCTGGACCCTCATCGACTGCCCGGGCTCCGTGGAGTTCCGCCAGGAGACGGTCCATGCCCTCATGGCCGCGGACATCGCCGTGGTGGTCTGCGATCCGGACCCGGCCCGCGCCCTCATGGCCGCGCCGGCCCTGAAGTTCCTCGACGACCACCAGATCCCCCACGTGCTGTTCCTCAACAAGATGGAGGCCGCGGGCAGCGCCGGGAAGCTGAAGGATGCCCTCAACGCCCTGCAGATGGTGTCCGAGCGCCCCCTGGTGCTGGTGGAGATCCCCATCCGCGAAGGCGACCAGGTCACGGGCTACGTGGATCTCATCAGTGAGCACGCCTACAAGTACGAAGCGGGCAGGGATGCGGACCTCATGCAGCTGCCGGAGTCCGTGCTGCCGGAGGAGCACGAGGCCCGCCAGGCCATGCTGGAGAAGCTGGCCGACTTCGACGACCACCTCATGGAGGAGCTGCTCAGCGATGTGGTGCCCTCCCTGGAGGAAGTCAGCGCGGACATGGCCAAGGACGTGCAGCAGGACCTGCTGGTGCCGGTCTTCTTCGGCTCCGCCGACAAGGATGCCGGGGTCCGGCGCCTCTTCCAGGCCCTCTGTGACGAGGCTCCGCGCGTGGAGGCCACGGCGGCGCGGCTCAGCATTCCCGAAGGCAAGGACGCGCTGGTGCAGGTGTTCAAGACCGTCCACGCCCAGCATGTGGGCAAGCTGAGCCTGTCCCGCGTGTGGCGCGGCGAAGTGGCCGATGGCACCTCCCTGGCGGGCAACCGCGTCAGCGGCATCAACAAGCTCTTCGGCGCCCAGCAGATCAAGCAGCAGAAGGCCACGGCGGGGGAGGTCGTCGCCCTGGGCCGCATGGACGAGGTCCATACCAGCGAGGGGCTGACGCCCACGGCCAAGGTCGAGCTGGCCTGGCCGGAGCCCCTCCAGCCCATGCTGGCCCTCAGCCTGAACACCCTCAAGAGCGGCGACGACGTGAAGCTGTCGCTGGCGCTGCAGAAGCTCTGCGAGGAGGACGCCTCCCTCCAGGTGGAGCAGAACGCCGAAACCCAGGAGCGCGTCCTCTGGGGCCAGGGCGAGGTGCACCTCAAGTGCGCCCTGGACCGCCTCAAGAGCCGCTTCGGCCTGGATGTGCAGCACCACCCCCCCATGGTCCCCTACCGCGAGACCTTCACGAAGGCCGCCAAGGTCCACGGCCGCCACAAGCACCAGACGGGCGGCCACGGGCAGTTCGGCGACGTGTGGCTGGAGATCAAGCCCCTGCCGCGGGGCACGGGCTTCCAGTTCGAGGAGCGCATCGTGGGCGGCGTGGTGCCCAAGAACTTCTTCGGCGCCGTCGAGCATGGCGTGGTGGACTGGATGAAGCGCGGCCCCCTGGGCTTCCCCGTGGTGGACATCCATGTGGCCCTGGTGGACGGCAGCTACCACACCGTGGACAGCTCCGACATGGCCTTCAAGACCGCCGCCCGCATCGGCATGACCGAAGCCGCGCCGGTCTGCCATCCGGTGCTGCTGGAGCCCATCAGCGAGGTCCACATC
>JAMPXL010000355.1 GCA_023701165.1 Geothrix sp.
CTCGGTCCTGCCGGATCTTGGCCACCCCCATGGCCACCAGCACCAGAGGCCAGAGCTTGAAGAGCCTGTGGGCCTCGATGAGGTTGAGGTTGTCCAGCGTGAGCAGGAGGCCCGCCACGATGATGGCTACGCCCACCACCAGTTTGGGACTGAAGGGGCTCGGAGCCTTGGTGTCGTCGGGGGCGGTCATGGCTTCACCTGGGTGGAATCGGTTTCAGCATCACAGGAAATGGCGGGAGATGGCGATGGGACGGCGTCTTTGGACTTCCGGACGCGCCTGGGCTGGGGGAAGACGGCCCGCAGGGTGACGATCACGCCGCCCCAGACGAGGAAGCCCGGCCACCAGCGTTCCAGCAGGCCCCAGGGGCCGAACTGGGAGATGAATCCCGCCCCGGCGAAGCCCAGCCAGAGGTGGCCGCGCAGGCTGAGGGGACCGTCCTGCACCAGGCGGGCGAGGCCGAAGGCGGCCAGGGCCAGCGGCCACCAGGCCAGCAAGTGCCAGGCGTCGTACCAGTGGAGGCTGTCCACCAGGAGGATCAGGCCGATGGCGATGACCACCAGGCCGAAGACGAGCTTGGCCGAGAAGACCGGGGGGCGTGCCTGGGCGTTCATGAGCGGTGTTCCTTTCTTCCCGACCCGAAGGGGACGGCGAGCGCGAGCGACGGCAGCCACAGAAGCCACCACCAGGATCCGTCCAAGAGCCAGCCTGCAGGGATCATGTCCGCCTCCTTCCGCATGACCAAGCTACGGGCGTCTCTGCGGGAAACCGCGCAGGGATCGGTGAATGGGGGGCGGGAACCGGCGAGCGGTCAGTCCCAGGTGATCGTGCCGCCCCGGCTGCGCTCCCGCCAGGCGTGGTCGAGGGCGGGACCGAGCTCCGGCGGGCATTCGAAGCGCAGGACCGCGTCCTGTCCCTGGAAGGCCTGTTCGAGTACCGCGGCGGCCGGGAAGGCCCCCAGGAGCGCGAAGGGCAGATGGGCCTGGGCCGCGGGGACGCGGATCTCCCCGGCACGGAGGATGCGGACCTCCTCCCACAGGCCCTGGATTTCGGCCTCGGCCAGGACGCCCTGCGCGCCCTCGGTGTAGGCCCTCACCAGCCCGCCGCTGCCCAGCTTGGTACCGCCGTACCACCGGATGCAGACCGCGATGAGGTCCGTGGCCTGGGCGCCCTCCAGCACCGCCAGCATGGGCCGTCCCGCGGTTCCGCTGGGCTCGCCGTCATCATCCGCGCCGAAGGCCGTGACGGGGATGCCCTCGCGCCAGGCGCTGCAGTGGTGGGTGGCGTCGAAGTCCCGCTTGCGCAGGGCGGCCAGGATCGCCGAGCGCTCCGCGCCGTCCCGGGCCGGGTGCAGTTCGGTGAGGAAGACGGAGGCCTTCTCTCGGAAACGGTGGGTGGCAACCCCGGTCAGGCGACGCATGGATCCAGCATGGATGCGGCTGTGACCGGAATCAACTCGTGGAGGTCAATGTCGATCATGCGGTCGTTTTTCCTTATATTTGGGGTGGATCTTTCCGAGGAGACGGCATGGACACCGTCGCGCGGCCCTTCTCACCGACCCTTCTGCAGCGCAGAGACCCGGTGCCCACAGACCTGGCGATCGCCCAGGCCGCCACCCTCAAACCCATCAGCCAGGTAGCTTCCGAGCTGGGCCTCGGCGAGGACGAGCTCGAGCACTACGGTCCCACCAAGGCCAAGGTGCGGCTGGAGGTGCTGGAGCGCCTGCGGGCGCGCCCCGATGGCAAGTACATCGACGTCACCGCCATCACGCCCACGCCCCTGGGGGAGGGCAAGACCACCACCACCGTGGGCCTCAGCCAGGCCCTGGGCGCCCACCTGGGCCAGCGCGTGCTCACCTGCATCCGCCAGCCCAGCCAGGGGCCCACCTTCGGCATCAAGGGGGGCGCCGCGGGCGGCGGCTACAGCCAGGTGATCCCCATGGAGGACTTCAACCTCCATCTCACGGGAGACATCCACGCCATCACCGCGGCCCACAACCTCTGTGCGGCGGCCATCGACGCCCGCATCCTCCATGAGGGGGGGGCTTCGGACGAACAGCTGTTCGAGCGGATCTTCCCTGCAGGGAAATCCGGAAGGAAGTTCCCGCGGTCGCTTCAGCTTCGGTGCGCGAAACTGGGGGTCACCAAAGGGAATCCAGAGGACTTCACGCCGGAGGAGCGCCGCCGCATCTGCCGCCTGGACCTGGATCCCGCCGCCATCTCCTGGCGCCGTGTGCTGGATACCAGCGACCGCTTCCTGCGCGGCGTCACCGTGGGCCGGGGCGCCGAGGAGGCGGGTTTCGCCCGGGAGACGGGCTTCGACATCGCCGTGGCCAGCGAGATCATGGCGGTGCTGGCCCTCACCACGGGCCTCCAGGACATGCGGCGCCGCCTGGGCGCCATGGTGGTGGGCCTCGACCGGCAGGGCGGGGCGGTCACCGCGGAGGATCTGGGCGTGGCGGGCGCCATGACCGTGCTCATGAAGGATGCCCTCAAGCCCACGCTCATGCAGACTCTGGAGGGCACGCCGGTCTTCGTCCACGCGGGCC
>JAMPXL010000356.1 GCA_023701165.1 Geothrix sp.
CAGGCACCACGGGGCAGCCCGCGGCGATGGCCACCTCGCGGGCGGCGGTCTTGGAACCCATGCTCACGATGCACTCGGGGCGGGGACCGATGAACGTGATGCCGGCGGCCTCGAAGGCCCGTGCTGCCTCGGCGTTCTCGGACAGGAACCCATAGCCCGGATGCACCGCATCGGCGCCGCTGCGCTTGCAGACGTCCAGGATCTTCTCCAGCACCAGGTAGCTCTCCCGGGCCGCGGCGGGGCCGATGCAGTAGGCCTCGTCCGCCATGCGCACGTGCAGCGCTCCGCGGTCGGCCTCGGAATAGACCGCCACCGTGGGAATGCCCATCTCGCGGCAGGTGCGGATCACGCGGACCGCGATTTCGCCTCGGTTTGCGATCAGGATCTTGGTCACGGGCATGGAAGGACCTCGGGGTCGGGCATATCGGGCATGATGGATGGCGATGCGATCCCTCAGCCTAGCAAACCCGCTGCTTGCCATCACGCTCTGCTTCCTGGCAGTCCACTGCGGGCGGAAGGGCGACCCCGTCCCCCGGCCCCGGGCCGCGGCCCAGGCCATGGAAGCCCGCCTCGAAGGCCTCCGCAAGGTCCGCCTGGTCCTGCCCTCGGCGGATGTGAAGGGTGATTCCCTCGTGGGCGTCGAAGTGGTGCGGGTCCTCTACCTCCCCCTGGAACTCGCCAAACCCACCCCCCAGGACGTCTTCAGCCGGGGGGAAGTGGTGCTGGAGCGCCGCCGCCCGGACCTGCCGGGGCCCGGTGAGGCCCTCCTCCTGGACTTGAAATCCCTCCAGCGGCCCCGGGGCTGGATCGTCGTCGTGGCCGTGCGCCTCGGCAACGTGGCGGGGCGCCCCAGCGAAGTCATGCCCTGGATGGATCCGGCATTCTGATGCCCTACTGGCCGCGCTCCATGCCTTCCAGACGCTGGCCCCACCACTGCACCACGGACCGGGCGAGCTGATCCTTGGGGAGGGGCCCCATGGGCGGCTGCGGCCCCTGGGCGGTGACGGGCGTCAGGGTGTTCGCCTGGGCGCCGAAGGCCCGGCCGCCCTGGACATCGTTCACCAGCACCGCGTCCAGATGCTTCCGCTGCAGCTTGGCGGCAGCGTGGATCAGGTGGTTCTCGCTCTCGGCGGCGAAGCCGAGAATCCACTGGTCGGCACGCCGGGCGGCGGACAGGGTGGCCAGGATGTCCGGGGTGCGGACCAGCACCAGGGTCTCCGGTCCCTCGCCCTTCTTCACCTTTTCGGGCGCGGAGGCCTCCGGGCGCTGATCGGCGACCGCCGCGGCCCCTACGAGGCCATCGGCGCCGCTCCACCGGGATTCGCAAGCCGCCAGCATCTCCTGGGCGCTGCGGACGCGGACGGTCTCCACGCCCCACGGGGCCGGAAGGTCGCCCCCCAGCACCAGCTGGACGTGGGCCCCCACGTCGCGGAAGGCCCGCGCCAGCTCGATGCCCATGGCGCCGGTGCTGCGGTTGGTGAGGGTGCGCACCGGATCCAGGTCCTCCCGCGTGGGGCCCGAGGTGATGAGCACCCGGCGCCCGCTCAGGCTCCGCAGCTTGGGCGTGCCGTGGACCTGGATGGCCTCGGCGATGGAAGCCACCTCCGCCAGCTTGCCGGAACCCTCCTCCCCGCAGGCCAGGACGCCCTCGCCGGGGTCCACCACCGCATGGCCGAAGGAACGCAGCTGGGCGAGGTTGGCCTGCACGGCGGGATGCTCCCACATGCCCGTGTTCATGGCCGGGGCCCACAGCACCGGGGCCCGGGTGGCCAGCAGAACCGTGCTGAGCAGATCGCTGGCCAGGCCGTTGGCGGCCTTGCCCAGGATGTTGGCCGTGGCGGGCACCACCGCCACCAGGTCGGCCCACCGGGCCAGCTCGATGTGCTCGATGCTGGGATTGGCCCGCCACTCCCCCTGGTCGGGGTTGGCGCCGTAGCAGGGCTCGCCTGTCAGGCTGCTGAGGGTGAGGGGGGTGATGAACCGGGCGCCCGCCTCCGTGAGGATGCAGCGGACCCGGTGCCCCTGGTTCGCGAGCAACCGGGCCAGATCAGCGGACTTGTAGGCGGCCACACCGCCGGTGATGCCGAGGATGATCTGCATCGGATGCGCTCCAGGAACCCTCCATGCTACTCCAGGCGCATTGATCAAACCGCCACCAGGTGCTATGCTTCCTGGTTCGGAGTGGCCCATGACCCAGCGCACCATCGTTCGCGTCCCTGATGAAATCGCCAACAAGTACCGCTTCGTCGTCGTGGCCGGCAAGCGCTGCGAGCAGCTCCAGCGCGGCGCCTTCCCCAAGGTCGAGGTGGTCGTGCCCGTGAACAAGCACGGCCAGGCCCAGGATGCCCCCAAGCTCGCCTCCTTCTGGGGCCAGGTGGCCGTGGCCGAGGTCGAGGAGAACCGCATCGCCTTCGAGGAGGCCGAGATCCTCACCATCGAGGACACCACGGTGGTTCCCATCTCCGGCGAATACACGCCAGGATCCTTTTGAAAGGGCCCCCTCCCCGGGGGCTCTTTCGTATTTACGCCACATTTCCACGGAC
>JAMPXL010000357.1 GCA_023701165.1 Geothrix sp.
CCTCTGGCCGGCGCGCAGGATCTCCTCCGCCTCGCGGCGCCCCGGCCGCCCCTCCCCCGTGCGCCCGAGGAGGATCTCGGCGTAGCCGTTGATCACCATGAGGAGGTTGTTGAAGTCGTGGGCGATGCCCCCCGCCAGGACGCCGAGGCTCTCCAGCTTCTGCGCCTGCTGGAACTGGGCTTCGAGGTGGCGGCGCTGTTCCTCCGCACGCCTGGCCTCGGTACGGTCCCGCCAGGTGGTGTGCAGGATCTGTTTCCCCTTCCAGGGAACGGCGGTGAGCAGCACCTCCACGGGGAAGTCCGTGCCATCGAGCCTGCGGTGGACCCACTCGAAGTGATAGCTGCCCAGCCGGTAGGCCAGGGCGAGGATGTCGTCCGCCTTGTCCTTCGAGGATCTGCCGTCGGGCTGGAAGGGCGGGGAGAGCTCCGAGGGGTGGGTGCCCAGGACCTCGGCCTTGCTCGCAGCGCCCAGGAGGTCCACGGTGGCCTGGTTGCAATCCACGAAGCAGCTGCCATCGATCAGGAGGTTGGCGTCTCCCGAGCGCTCGAAGAGGAGGCGAAACAGGCGCTCGCGCTCCAGGAGTTCCTCTTCGGACCGCCGACGGTCGGTGATGTCCGTGCTGATGCCCACGATGCGGTGGAAGCGGCCCTGGGGATTCCGGATCGGCACCAGCAGGGTCTGGTAGGTCCTGGGGCCCTGTCCGATGTCGGCGGATTCCTCGTAGGTGATGGGATGGCCTGTGTCCAGGCAGCGCCGGTAGTTGGCATTCAGGGGCTCCGCGACCTCCCGGGGGAGCCAGGCATCCAGCGGTTTCCCGAGGACCTCGCGGCCCGGCCGGCCGAGGGAGGCTTCCTGGGCGGGGTTGATGCTTTCCAGGATGAAGGAGCCATCCTCGGAGACGCCGATCCAGAAGATGGCGTCCGGCGAGTTGAGGAAGAGCCCCAGGTACCGTTCTTCCGTATCCCGCCAGGCGGCCTCGGCGGCCTTCCGGGTCTCGACGTCGCGCAGCGGCACTGCCCGGAGCAAGCGCGAAACAAGGGACCTGGTGGCTCGGCGTGGCATGGATGCTCGAAGATCCCCTCTCATCGACATTCGCCTGTGACAACGATAATCTCCGCCGTCACGGGCGCCACCGGCTTCCCCTTCAAGGGATCTGGATGCGCAGCCCCGCCAGACGCCAGGCCTCCCCGGAGTCGTTCCGGGCCAGGGCGGCCTGGAGGGCCCGTTCCAGGCCTTCGGCCCCTTCCGGATCACCGGGGCGGCGGACCATGGCGGCCAGGTCTGGCAGGCCGGGGCTGTTGGCCAGCTGGCCCAGGTCATTGGCCGTGAGGATGCGGCTGGTCCTCAGGGCCTCGGGCAGCGCGTCGTAGCCCAGGGGCTTCCCGGCGGGCTTGGGCACCTGGAACACCGCCGCCCCGCTGGCGCGGGTATAGAAGGCGCCGCCATTGCGGCCGATGAGGTCGAGGGCATCGGGATGGAGGATCCCCTCCACGAAGCAGTCCTCCCGCACGTGGAAGGCCAGCACCTCGCCGAGGAGCATGAGGCCGGATCCGGGCCCCGTGCCCAGTTCCACCACCTGTTGCAGCCGGCACTCCATCTGGAAGGGGCTTTCCTCGACCAACGCGGGTTTCACGAACTGCGCCGGCAGGGGGGTCAGGCCGCATTTCGGGAACTCGTCCACGCCATCCGGCCATTCGGCGCTGGCCACGTTCATGGGGTGCAGCATGGCGTGGCTCACGGCGGCGATGACGAACTCGCCCGTGGCCACGGCGTTCAGATAGGTGTGCTTCACGGTGCCGTCGCGGCCCCGGCGGTTGGGCGCGAAGGCCACCGTGGGCGGGTTCGAGCCAAAGGCATTGAAGAAGCTGAAGGGCGACAGGTTCCGGATACCCTCCCTGGAGACCGTGCTGGCCAGCGCGATGGGCCGCGGCGCCACGCCGCCGCAGAGCAGGGCGTTGGCCTCGATGGGCGAGAGATCGGCGGGCAGGATGGTGCGGAGGCTCATGGCTTCCCGAAACGGACGGCCTTCCGGCCCGCATCGGTCTCTTTCAGGAAGCGGATGAGGCCCTCGTGGTAGGTGCGCTGGTCGTCCCACATGGACATGTGGCTGCCCCGGGGGCAGAGGAGGAAGCTGCCGTGCTGCACCTGGCCCGCCACCCACTGCATGTGGGCGGGGTCCATGGTGTCGTGGGTGCCGGCGATGACGAGGGTGGGCATGGCCAGCTTCGGCAGATCGGCCTTGCGGTCCCACTTCTCCAGCCGGCCGGAGGCGCCGAATTCGCTGGGACCCTGCATGAGCACATAGATGTCGTTGTTGGCGTGGGCCGAGGACCGCTTGAAGGCGTCAGGCCATTCCGGCAGGCGGCAGAGGTGCTTGGCGTAGAAATGGGGGATGAGCAGCTCCATGTAGCGCGGGTTCTCGTATTGTCCCTTGGCCTCGAGCTCCTTCACCTCCTTCACCACCGCGGGGTCCATGCCCTTGGCCAGCACCTCGGCGGCGTAGCGGTTGTAGTCAGGGATGCTCATCATCATGTTCGAG
>JAMPXL010000358.1 GCA_023701165.1 Geothrix sp.
CAGGCGCTGCCGTCACGGTCTGCTTGCCCGCGTTGATGAGGTCCGCGTCCACCTCCTCCGCCGTGGGGAAGGGGCCGATGCCCAGCAGGCCGTTCTCGCTCTGGAGGACCACCTCCATGCCTTCGGGAATCTCGCTGGCGATGAGGGTGGGAATGCCGATGCCGAGGTTGACGTAGTAGCCGTCACGCAGCTCCTGCGCGGCGCGGCGGACAAGTTGATCGCGGGACAACGCCATGCGGACCTCGGGAGGGCCTTCAGGATAGCGCAGGCGATCTCGGCTTCAGAACACGCGGAATGCCTGGAAAACGCTGAGGGCCCAGCCCCAGCGGCCTTCGGGGGCCGGGGCCCGGTTCCGGCGGGAGGCCAGGGAGGCGCCGATCCGGCCCGTGGGTGTGCGCCACTGGGCTTCGGTCTGGAGGTACCAGGAATCCCCGCGTGCCGGGTCCAGGGAAGAGGCGGCACGCACCACCTTGAGGCGGCCCCGGCCCTCCAGGAAGAGCGGCAGGCCCAGCTCCGCCGTGCGGGTGGCGGCTCCGGAGCCGAAGGCGGATCCCAGCGGATCGCCATGCGTCGAGAAATCCGCCAGGTAGGTGGGCCCGGTGGGGGGTGCCGGGGCGGTGCGGGAAGGGGCCCCGGCATATTCGAGCCCCAGGTCCCATCCCTCCCAGACCAGCCGGAGGCCCGCGAGGTTGCGGCCGGGGCCCAGGGTGAGGGAGCGGTCCAGGGGGGCCGCGCTCCGGCTGAGGTGCAGGGAGGCGCCCTGGGCCCTGGTGAAGCTGGCGAGGGCAGGGACCCGCACCTTCAGTTCCGCCAGGGCCGCGGTTCGCTGCGCGGCGGCCGGCGCCGCCTGACCCCGGGCATCCCGGCCTCCGGTCATGGCCGCCGCTCCGAGGCTGGCCTCCACCTGGGTTCCGAAGGCCGCCCGCAGGATTCCGCCGTACAGATCCGGCCGGCGAAGGTCCATTCCGCTGGCCTGGGCGGCGATCCGGGCCTCCCGGTCAGCGGCATCTGCCTGGATGGGGCGGTTCCATTCGAGCCGGCCGGCGAAGGCCTCGGCCCGCCAGCGGCCGAAGGGCAGCTCGAGTTCCGGCGTGGCCAGGGACACCCGCGGAAAGGGGCGGGCGGCAGCTCCCATCAGCTCGCCTCCGTTCAACCCCGATCCCCAGGCCATGGGGCCCTGCTCCAGGGCCACCCGCCAGCCGGATTCCCCCTGGTAGGCGAGGGCGGCCCGGTGGAGGAGGCCGGAAGTGTGGTCGTGACGCCTGAGGCCGAGGACCGTGGCGGAGAGGGACCAGCCACCCTGGACGTAGCGGCCTTGCAGGCCCAGCCCCCAGCCCTGGATGCCCTGGCCCAGGCCTTCGCCGCCGTTCAGGGGCGCGTAGAGGCCGCCCGATTCCGCGCCGCCCAGGCCCACCTCGAAGGAGGGGAGGGAGAGGGGGGGCAGGGGCGGCTCGCCGAGGGTCCAGGCGGTCTGCGCCTGCCGCAGGGCGGCTGCGCCGTCCTGGAGCAGGGGGGCCTGGGCCCAGGCTGCGGGGACCGCCATCAGGCCGACGGCCGTGATGCGGAAGCGCCGCCGCTTCACGGTTCAAGGACTTTGACGGAAACGATCTTCGCGCCGAGTTCCAGGCCGTCGAGGATCGCCAGGGCGCGGTCCCGGTCCTCCACCTCGCCCATGCGCGTGTACCTGCCCGTGAGGTGGGGTGTGGCGTTGGTGGTGATGAAGAACTGGCTGCCGCCGGTGTCCTTGCCGGACAGGGCCATGCCCACGCTGCCGGGGCCGTGCCAGGCCAGGCTGTTCTCGCAGCGCACGGTATGGCCGGGACCGCCGTCCATGGTGTCGAAGGGCGAGCCCATCTGCACCACGAAGTCGGGCACCACGCGGGGTACCAGGCGGCCGTTGAAGTAGCCCTTGCGGGCCAGCAGCACGAGGTTGGCGATGTTCATGGGAGCGACGGCGGGATCGAGGCGGAGCGTCACGCTGCGCGTTCCGCCTAGTGAAATGCGGAGGCGGACAGGCTTGCCCCGCTCGGCCAGGCGGATGGCCTCCTTCAAGATGGCTTCGTCGGTCTTCGTGGGTTGGGGTGCGGAGGGCCAGGGCGTAGCGGGGTCCAGCTTCAGCAGGGCCTGGTAGGCCTCCCAGCGGCAGGTCCAGTTGGGATGCTGGAGCCAGGGACGCAGCTGCGCCTTCTGGTCCTCCGGTGCCATCTTCCACCGGCCGTAGCTGCGGATGAGCGTCTGCTGGGTTTCGAACTGGGTGTCGGTCCAGACGCGCCGGGTGAGGGCGTCGAGGTCCGCAGGGGCCATAGGCAGGTCTTCGATGGCGGCGGCCCGGGCGATGGCGTCCGGTCCGGCCAGAAGGCGCGACCGCACCTGATCCGCCAGTTCGGGATGCTGGCGGCGCATGGCCGGAAGCAGCACCCCCAGCATCAGGGGGCTGGCGGCACCCAAGGGGCGATCCTGGGCCATGAGCATCTTCAGGCCGGGCAGAGGCGTTTCGAGCTTGGCCAGCGCCTGGAACCCGTACCACTGGGCCAGGGGG
>JAMPXL010000359.1 GCA_023701165.1 Geothrix sp.
ATCTGCGGATCCGCCTTCCGCGCCGCCCACGACGGCATCTTCCTGCTGGGCGAGACCCGGGACGAGCTGGGGGGCAGCGAGTACCTGAAGCTGCGCACCGGCAAGGTCCAGGGCGCCTGCCCGGAGCTGCGCCTGGACGAGGAACTGCGGCTCCAGGCCTGCGTGCGCGAGGGCATCCGCCTCGGACTCATCCGCAGCGCCCACGACACCAGCGAGGGCGGTCTGCTCGTCACCGCGCTGGAAAGCGCCTTCGGTGGTGAGATGGGCTGCCAGCTGATGCTGGCGAAGGGCGGCCTGCGCCTGGACAGCCTGCTGTTCGGCGAGACCGCCGGCCGCATCGTGGTATCCGTCAGTGCCGAGGGCGAAGGCAGCCTCGCCACCCTCTGCGCCACCCACCGCGTGCCCTGCGCCAAGATCGGCACCACCGGGGGCACCCGCATCACCCTCGCCGTGGACGGCCAGCCCGTCCTGGATGCGGAGGCGGCCGCGTTGAAGAACCTGCACGGGGAGGCTCTGGAACAGGCCCTGGGTTGACAGGCGGGATTTGCCCGGGAACCCTGAGGGCATTCCCCGAGGGCCCCATGCGTCTGCCGATCCAGCTGTTCCTGGCTTCCTCCCTCGTGTTGTCCGGCGCCCCGTCGAAGGTCCGCCCGGAGCGGCCCTCGGCTGCGGGGCGCGAGGCCGCCCGCCTGGAAGCCCAGGCCAGGGAGGCCAAGGCCACGGCTGATAAGCAGAAGGCCGCCGCCGCCCGGGCGGAAGCCGGGGCGAAGGCCGCCGTGGCCAAGGCCAAGGAGGCGGAGACCCGTGCGGCGGAGCTCCAGATCCGGGCTTCGGAGGCCCGGGCCAAGGCCGCGGAGGCGGAGGCGAAAAGCGCTTCCGAAAAGGCCAACGAGGCCCGCATGAAGGCCCGGGAGGCCCAGCAGCGGGTGGCCAGCCTGAAGGGGGCCAAGGCGAAGCCCGCCAAACCGGTGGCCAAGCCCGAGCAGGCCCCCGCGGCCAAGGCCGAACCCAAGGCCGAACCTGTGCCCAAGCCTGAACCGGAATCCGTGCCGAAGTAGGGTCTCTCCCGGCCCTCTCCTGTGTGAGGAGAGGGCCTGGGTTCTAGATTCCCATGGCGGCGGGCGTCTTCAGCCTGGCCAGCAGGTTGCCGAGGAGGGCCTCGTCGGCCTTGAGGACCGCCTTGAAGGCGGCGCGGTCCGTGTGGTTGATCTCCCGGCGGAGATCCTCGAGGCGGCGCTCAAGCAGGCTGGTCAGCAGCTCCGTTTCCCTGGCGTCGAGGTAGAGATCCATGGCGGCCTCCCCGGACGGGGGCCGCACTCCGGCGGCTCCGGGCCCAGGGAAATATCGGACCTCCGGTGGTCTTCCGCCAGGATCTTCAGGCTTCGAAGTAGAGCGCCATCTCGTAGGGGTGGGGCCGGTTGCGCACGGCGGCCTCCTGGGCCCGCAGATGGCGCAACAGGTCCTCCAGCTGGAGCCGGTCGAAGACGCCGCCGGCCAGCAGGAAGTCCAGGTCGCCCTCCAGGGCGTCGCAGGCCTCCGTAAGGCTCGTGGGCAGGCTCTTGACCTTCCGGCGCTGCTCGTCGCTCCAGCCGAAGATGTTCTGGTCGATGGGGCCGAAGCCCAGGGCCGTGGGATCCATCTTCTTCTGGATGCCGTCGATGCCGGCGAGCAGCTGCGCGGCCAGGGCCAGGTAGACATTGCAGGTGGCGTCTGGGGGGCGGAACTCGAAGCGCGCCGTTTCGGGCTGGTCCGCGTACTTGGGCACGCGGATGGCGGCGGAGCGGTTGCCCAGGGAGAAGAAGGCGCTGATGGGGGCCTCGAAGCCCGGCACCAGGCGGCGGTAGCTGTTGGTGCTGGGGTTGGTGAGGGCCAGCAGGGCCGGGCCGTGGGCCAGGATGCCGCCGATGTACCAGAGGGCCTCCTGGCTGAGCTTGCCGTAGCCGTTGGGGTCGTAGAAGAGGTTCTTCCCGGCCTTCATCAGCATCTGGTGGAAGTGCATGCCGCTGCCGGCCTCGCCATAGAGGGGCTTGGGCATGAAGGTGGCGGTCTGGTTGCGGCGGTGGGCCACCATCTTCACCACGTACTTCACGATCTGGGTGGCGTCGCCGGCCTTCAGCATGGGGAAGAGGGGCGTCTCGATCTCGCACTGGCCGGGGCCGCCCACCTCGTGGTGGTGGTACTTCACGTCGATGCCCATGCGCTCCAGCTCCAGGCACATCTCGGCCCGCAGGTTGTAGAGCTGGTCCTTGGGCGCCATGGCGTGGTAGCCCCCGTGCAGGGGGATGAAGTGGCCGTGGCCGCCCTCCCCGCTGTGCCAGTCCGCCTCGCGGCTGTCCACGCGGTACGAGGCGGTGTTGACGCCGTTCTCGTAGCTCACTTTGTCGAAGACGTAGAACTCGTACTCGGGCCCCCAGATGCTGGCGTCCGCGATGCCCGTCTCCTTCAGGTAGGCCTCGGCCCGGATGGCGATGTTGCGGGGGTCCACAGAAAAGGGGGCCTTGGTGTCCGCCTCGA
>JAMPXL010000360.1 GCA_023701165.1 Geothrix sp.
CCTGGCGGCGCGCGGTCACGTCGCGGCAGTTGCACCAGGCCATCCGCGGGCGCCCTTCCTTGAGGACCGGCGCGATGTTGCCCTCCACCGAGATGCGCGTGCCCTGCTTGGCCAGGAAATCGGCCTCGATGACTGTTCCCCGGGCCTCCGTCATGGCCCGCCCGAATTCCTTCAGCACCCGGGCCCGGTGGTCCAGGTCGATGAGGTCGAAGAAGGTGGTGGTCGCCAAGTCCCCCAGGCTGTAGCCCATGGTTCTCGTCCAGAGCGGGTTCGCATAAAGGAACCTGCCCTCGGGAGTGAGGCAGACGATCAGGTCGTTCGCGGTGTCCACGAACTGCTGCAGCTGAGCCTCCCGGGCCTTCAGGGCCCGGTGCTCCCACCGGATGACCGCCATCAGGTGGGCCGTGATGAAGGCCACGGCGGCGTTCAGGATCGCGGCCCAGGACCAGGCGAGGCCCAGGTAGAGCGGATTGGCGCTCAGCGATTCCAGGGCAAAGGGCATGGTCACCGGCGGCAGCACCCGGAAGTAGTGCCCCGCGAGCATGAGGCCATGCATGGCCCCGCCGGCGGCGCCCATGATCCAGACGTCCCGGCGCCGGGGGAGGAGGAAGGCCGCCTCCATGGTGGCAATCATGTAGGCGGGCCAGAACCAGCTGGAGGGTCCCCCGCTGAAGTGGATCAGGACTGTGATGAAGAAGAGGTCCAGCAGGACCTGGACGTGGTCCGAGTATCGGAAGGCCTTCGCGCGGAGCCAGCCCCTCTGGAGGATCAGGCCCGAGGCCGCCACGGCAACCGCCGAGCCCGCCAAGAAGGCCAGTTGGGCCGGAGCGGGGAAGAACCCGTAGGCACTGACGGAGAAGACGCCCCCGGCGAACACCCCGTAGAGGCCGATGACGGCCAGCAGGGTCCACCGGGCCATGGCGACCAAGCGGGCCCGGCCCTCCCGGTCGCTCCCGGGGCTCCCCCCAAGGGGCACCCGTCCAACGCTCAGGATTGCGCCCGATTCGGTCTCCAGCCAGTCGGCGCTTTCGGTCCAAGGGGGCACAGAGGTCTCCTATATTTACTACCCAAAGGTCAACTGTCGCGGATCCCCAGCAGTACGTCAGTGATCGGCGTCACCCAATTTCAGAGGCAAGGTCATGTAATACAAATATTTATACAAAAAATATTGCGTTTTTATACCATTCGACCTTTAGAATGGCCTCCCATTCCCTCCCCGATCCTCCCGGTCTCTTCCGGCGCCCACCTTTTGCGAAGCTATGCTTCCAGAACACCCAGGACACATCCATGCCGATGCCTCCCGCCGTCCCGCCCGCCTCCTACTGCCTGATCCAGGGTGCCGACCTCTGGACCGCCCAGGGGCCCCAGTCCGGCCAGGCCCTGGCCATCCGGAAAGGGAAGATCGTCGCCGTAGGCCCCCTCGAGGCCCTGGCGAAGGCCCACCCCAAAGCCCACCGCATCGACCTGCCCGGCGGCACGCTGCTGCCGGGCCTCATCGAAGGCCACGCCCACGTGGCCGGCCTGGGCGCCCTCAGCCGCAAGGTGGACCTCACCGGCCTGGCGGACCTCCGCAGCGCCCAGGCGCGCATCCGGACCTGGTCCACCGCCCATCCCCAGGGCTGGCTGCTGGGGCGCGGGTGGGACCAGAACCGCTGGCCCGACAAGCAGTTTCCGAAGGCCGCCGACCTGGACGCCCTCACCGGCTCCCGGCCCGCCTTCCTCCAGCGCGTGGATGGCCATGCGGCCTGGGTGAACAGCGCCGCCCTGGCCATGGCGGGCATCGGCCCCAAGACCCCGGATCCCGCAGGGGGCCGCATCCTCAGGGATGCGGCGGGACGGCCCACGGGCATCCTGCTGGATGGGGCCGTGGACCTGGTCGAGAAGCTCATTCCCGAGCCCAGCGCCGCCGAACTGGAAGCGCGGCTGAAGGCTGGCCTCACGGCCCTGCGGGCGAACGGGTTCACTGCCGTGGCGGACATGGGCGTGGGCGCCCGCGAGCTGGCCGCCTACCGCCGCATGGCCGCCGCGGGGACGCTGCCCATCCGCGTCTTCGCCTACCTGGACCACGACCACCGGCTCATGCTCCGGGAACTGAAACAGGGCCGGGCCAGGAACCTGTCCTTCTTCCAGGTGCAGGGCGTGAAGTTCTACCTGGACGGCGCCCTGGGGAGCCGCGGCGCCCGCCTGCTCGCCCCCTATGCCGATGAGCCTTCCACCCAGGGCCTCTGGGTCACGGATCCCATCAAGGTCGGCATGGACGCCTCCATCACCCTGCGGGCCGGCTACCAGCCCGCCATCCACGCCATCGGCGATGCCGCCAACCGCGCCGCCCTCGAGCTGCTGGCCAAGGCCCTGAAGAAGGGCCGGGGCCCCCTGCCCCCCCGCATCGAACACGCCCAGATCGTCACCGCCGAAGATGCCGCCCGCTTCGGGAAGCTCGGCGTGGTCGCCAGCGTCCAGCCCGTGCACTGCACCTCGGACCACAGCTGGACACCCGCCCGGCTCGGCCCC
>JAMPXL010000361.1 GCA_023701165.1 Geothrix sp.
AGGCCACGCCGGACAACGGGAATGTGGTGGACAGCCTGGGCTGGGTCCAGTTCAAGCTCGGCCGGACCGCCGAGGCCGAGGCCACCCTGCGCCGCGCCGCGGAGCTGAGCCCCTTCAGCCCGGAGGTGCGCAGGCATCTGGGCGAGGTCCTGGTGAAGCAGGGCAAGCTGGCGGAGGCCACTGAGCAGTGGGAGCGGGCCCTGGCCTTCGTGTTTCCCGACCGTCCGGCCCTGGAGAAGCGGCTGGGCGAACTCCGCATCCGCCTGGCGAAGGAGCAGGCGGGGAAGGCAGAGGATCCCCAGGTGCCTGGCCCCGAGCCCGATGATGACGACGGGGAGGACCGGCCGTGATGCCGCTTCAGGTTCCTCCAGCGGCGGTGGCGCCCGCGCCCGCCAGGCCGGTCCGGGCCCAGTACGGATGGGGCTACGCCGGTCCCGGGGGCGAAGGGACGGGCACGCTGAACCTGCTGATGGAGCCGGGCACCGGCCGGCTGGTGGCGGAGCTGCACGGGCTGGGGGAGCGGCTGCTGCTGCTGGAAGGCGACCGGGCCTCCGGCTACCGACTCCTGGTGCCCCGGCAGAAGGTGGACCAGCGGGCTGCCACCCTCGCGGAGCTGCCGCTGCCCTTCCTGCCCCAGGTGGCCAGCGTCGAGGCCCTGCTGCGCCTGCTCCGCGCCGGCGAGGGACCGGGCGTCTCCGTGCTGAAAAAGGACGCGGCGGGCCCCCGCAAGCTTCACTGGAAGGGCAGGGACCCCCGCGGCCGGGACGAGCAGGTGTGGCTGGACCGGAAGCGGTGGGAGGAGGCGCCGTAGGGCTTCAGGCCGCCGCTATTCGGGGATGGTGCCCGTGCGCTCCCAGCGGGTGCGGGTGAAGAAGTGGCGGGCGGCGTCGATGAAGTCCGCGGCCACATCCGTGGGGCCGGTGGGCACGCGGCCATTGTCGTTGTCCGTGTCGCCCTCGCGGAAGCTCCACCAGACCATGAAGGGCCGCCCCCGCAGGTGGTCCACAGGCAGGAAGCCCCAGTACCGGCTGTCCTCGCTGTTGTCGCGGTTGTCGCCCATGGCGAAGACATGTCCGGGGGGCACCGTGACGGGGCCCAGGTTGTCCTTGAAGGTGTCCTGGCGCAGGCTGTTCATGGCCTGCATCTGATTGCGCTCATGGAGGGCCAGCACCTCGGGATCCGCGTGGCGCCAGAGGCCCACGGGGGATTCCGCCTCGCCGGCGTTGCGGGTGACCGGCCAGGGGCCGGGCGTGGGGCCTTCGGGGCTGCGCCCGAACATGTGCTCGAAGGGGCCCGTCACCTGCTTGCCGTTCACGTAGAGGCGCTTGTTGCGCATCTCCACGGTGTCGCCCTCCTTGGCCACGCAGCGCTTCACGTAGTCCTGGTCGCGGTCGATGGGCCAGCGGAACACGATGATGTCACCGCGCTGCACGCTCCGCATGGGGAACAGGGTCTCCTCCCAGGCCCACTGGGGCCGGGCGAAGATGAACTTGTTGGCCAGCAGGTGGTCGCCGATCATCAGCGTGTTGCGCATGGACGCCGAGGGGATCTTGAACTGCTGGCCCACGAAGGCCTTGAAGAAGAGGATCAGCACCATGGCGAAGCAGATCACTTCCAGGTTGTCCCGCACGGCGCCCTTGGCGGCGCCCGGGGGCAGCTCGATCTCGATGTCGGGGGTCTTGCCGGATGCGGTGTCAGCGGCCATGTCGGCTCCGGGAATGGTCGATCAGGGACGTTGATTGGGGAGGGGCGCGGCAGGCAGGTCCAGGAAGCCCCGGCCCACCAGCCGGTTGACGCACACCCAGGCGCCGTTCCGTTCCTCCAGCGACTCCACTTCGCCGAGGTTGGGCAGGTAGAGGGTGCGGCGGCGGGGACCGTGGGCCGGCTGGGCCTCCACCCACACACCCACGGCCTCGGAGGTGGCCGGGAGGATGGCCGAGCCTTCCCAGGCCGCGCGGCCCACCACGCTGAACTGGATGCCCCGGTCCCTCCACGCCGCGGTGGCGGGGAAACCCGGCGGCAGCGTCTGGGCGACCACGTGGCCGTCCTCGCCGAGGAGGGCGATGCCGCCGTCCTGGTGCCGGACCGACAGGCTGGCCTGTCCGCGGACGTTGGCGAGGTCGAGCCGCACCAGGCGGGGCGCCCCGGGCGCCATGGAGGACTGGGCCACGCGCACCTGCAGGCGGTCCGACATCCGCTCCGGCTGGGGCAGGGAGGGATCCTCGAAGAGCAGGGTCAGGCCCTCCTCCCAGGGCCCGTAGACAGGCTGGGCGGGGCGGGGCTGGCAGGCCAGCGTCAGGAGGAGGAGCGCCGGAGCCAGCAGGGCCGAGCACCTTCGCAGGGCGGTTCCCCGGCGCATCAGCGGGGGCCCTTGTTGAATTTCGCCATCAGCTCGGAGAGCGATGTTCCCGTGGCCGGCACCGAGGGCTCGCGCTTGGGCTGGGGCGGCCGGGCCTCCCGCTCGGGCCTGGACGGGCGGGCCTCCTGGGGCCGCGGAGGCCGCGGGCCC
>JAMPXL010000005.1 GCA_023701165.1 Geothrix sp.
ACCAGGCCGAGGATGACGAAGAGCTGCTGCTCCACCGCGAACCCTTCGCGGACTGCCTCCGCCGGGTGCTGCGGGGCGAGATCACCGACAGCCTCACAGTGGTGGCCCTGCTGGCCCTCCAGGCGCGCCGGGGCGGCGTGCCCACGGCACTGGACGCCCCCCTCGCCGAGCGCTTCTTCCAGCGGCCCCAGGATCACCCCGCTCCCGGGCGGGCCCGGTGGGAATCACTGGGTCTGCCATGATCCTCACCTTGCATCCCGACACCCCCCAGCAGCGCCACCTCGAGCGCATCGCCGAGTTGCTGCAGCGCGACGGCGTCATCGCCTACCCCACGGACACGCTCTTCGGCCTGGGCTGCCTGGCCTCGCGCAAAAGGGCCGTGGACCGCGTCCAGCAGATCAAGGGCCGCGATCCGAAGAAGCCCATGTCGATCCTGTGCTCGGACATGGAGATGCTCTGCCGCTACACCCGCCACCTGGACACCCCCACCTTCCGCCTCCTGAAGCAGCTGCTGCCGGGCCCCTACACCGTGCTGCTGCCCGCCAGCCGCGAGGTGCCCCGCTACCTCCAGAACAAGCAGGTGGTGGGCCTCCGCATCCCGGACCAGCCCTTCTGCCGGGCGCTGGTGGCCCTGCTGGGCGAACCCATCATCACCACCAGCGCCGCCCTGCCCGATCAGCCCGTGCTGAACACCGCCTGGGAGATCGAGGAGGAGCAGGGCCACGCCCTGGACCTGGTGGTGGACTGCGGACAGCCCCGGGGAGAGGCCAGCACCATCGTGGATCTCAGCGGCGATGAGCCCCTCCTCGTGCGGGAAGGCGCGGGCGCCTGGCCCCCCTGATCACTTCGCCTTGCCGGCCGCCTTCTTCTTCAGGGCCTGATACTCCTCCTCGCTGAGAAGGCCGTCGCGCCGGAGCCCTTCGATGCGGCGGAGGGCGCCCTCCAGGTCGAAAACAGGAGGGACCGGCTGCATGGGTTTTGCGGCGGGCGTGGCCGGTGGGGCCGCCGCGGTGGCGATGTGCCTCCCCAGCTCTTCGCACCAACGGGCGTACTGGCTGGAGACCAGGTCCGCATTCAGGCCCTGGAGCGTGTCGTGGAAGGCCGCCAGCAGCTCGCCCGAGTCCCCGTCCACCAGCTTCAGGTCGAAGGTGAGGCTCGCTGCGCCGGAGAAGAGGGCGTCTTCCGCTTCCCCCACCGCATCCACGATCCGCCCCACGAGAAACACATCCCCTTCTGAGGGGGAGACAGGGAGTGCTCCCTTGAGGCCGCGCCTGAGGCCAGCCTCCAATCCGGGCAGGAGAGTCCGTTCCAGCCGTCCGACCAGCAGCTGATCCTTGGTGGCCCGCTTCCCGAGCAGCCAGGCCGGGGCTTCCCAGGGCCTGAGCCGGATCGTCCGGCCCCCCAGGTTCAGGCCGGGCTTCAGCCACTGGAAGCCCAGGGCCTTCGATGGCTGGAGGGAGGCGGAGGAGCCGAACCAGGCGAGGTCGAGGCGCCCTTCATCCAGAAGGGGCGCCTGGGCGGCGAGGACCGCCGGCGTGGCGAGAAGGACGAAGGGGACAGCTCGCATCGGCGCTCCAGGATCAATCCACACGGTAGTGGCAGCCGCGGCTTTCGGGATTCTGCAGGGCGGCGTTGAGGATCAGGCGGGCGCAGAGGATGCCGCTCCGCAGCTCCAGCAGCTCCCGGCTGAGCGGAGCCTCGTGGTAGAAGCGCTCGATGCGGTGGGCCAGGTAGTGCAGGTCGGCCTTGGCCCGCTCCAGCCGGGCGCCCGTGCGCACGATGCCCGCGTAGTTCCAGAGGGTGCTGCGGATGAGGCCCCAGTCCTGGTCGATGAGCAGCGGGTCCATCTCCTCGGGATCCTCCGGCATGCGCCAGGAGGCCAGATCCCCGGGGTCCGGATCCCCCGCCTCGCGGAGTTCCCGCACGGCCGCTTCGGCGCCGCGGAATCCCCAGAGCAGGCCCTCCAGCAGGCTGGTGGAGGCCAGGCGGTTGGCGCCGTGGAGCCCCGTGCAGGCCACCTCCCCGGCGGCGAAGAGCCCCGGCAGGCTGGTGCGGCCGTCGAGGTCCACCAGCACGCCGCCGCAGAAGTAGTGGGCGGCGGGCACCACGGGGATGGGCTGGCGGTGGGGATCGATGCCCTCGGCGCGGCAGGCGGCCAGCACCGTGGGGAAGTGCTCGTCCAGGTCCAGCCTGGCGGCCACGGGCGCCAGGTCCAGGAAAGCGCAGGGCTCGCCGCTGGCGGCCATCTCCTGGAAGATGGCCCGGCTCACCACATCGCGGGGGGCCAGCTCCATCTGCTCCGGCGCGAACTTGGCCATGAAGCGCTCACCCTTGCGGTTCACCAGCTGCGCGCCTTCCCCCCGCAGGGCCTCGGTCAGCAGGGTCCGCGGCTTGCCCGGCACGTAGAGGGTCGTGGGATGGAACTGGAGGTATTCGCAGTTCACGATGCGGGCGCTGGCCCGGTAGGCCGCCGCCAACCCGTCGCCCGTGGCGCTGGGGGGATTCGTGGTGTGCAGGTAGAGGTAGCCGAGGCCGCCCGTGGCCAGCAGGGTGCGGCGGGCCAGGGCCCCCTCCACCTGGCCCGTGGCCGGATCAAAGAGGTAGGCGCCGTGGACGCGGATGGGCTCGTAGACGCGCACGGGGCTGACGCAGTGGTGGGGGCTGGTGATGAGGTCCACCAGGCAGAGCCCCTCCCGCACGCGGATGTTCGGATGCTGCCGCACGGTGGCGCTGAGGGCGGTCTGGATGGCCAGCCCCGTGGCGTCCTTGGCGTGGTAGATGCGCCGGGCGCTGTGGGCCGCCTCCGCCGTGGGGTCCGGCGTGCCGTTGGCCCCCAGGTCGAAGGGCACGCCCAGGCGCTCCCAGAGGAAGCTGCGGCAGAGCTTCGGCCCTTCTTCGGCCAGCAGGCGCACAGCCTCCGGCCGGCAGAGCCCGGCGCCGGCCGCTTCGATGTCCGACGCCAGCAGGTCCGGGGAATCACCCTCCTCCCTCGGCGCCAGCCCGATGATGCCGCCCTGGGCCCAGGCGGTGTTGCTCCCGCCCAGTTCGTCCTTGGCCACCAGTACCACGGAAGCGCCCAGATCCGCCGCGCGCAGGGCCGCCGAGCAGCCGGCGATCCCCGCGCCCAGCACCAGCAGATCGGCCACGTCGTTCATGCCAGCTCCCAGGTGGGACGGTCCAGAGCCCACAGGGGGCCGAAGTCCGCGTCCTCAGTCATGCGCCTTCCATGGTCCAGCCGCCGGGCCGTCAGGTCCAGCGCCGCCTCGGCCCGCACCTCGCCCCAGGGCGTGGCCACGCGGCCACCGCAGGGTTCCAGGCGCCCCAGCGCCTCTTCCCACAGGGCCACCAGGCCCCGCCGGTTGTGCAGCTGCAGGTGGTGGTAGCCGCCCGCCAGGAGGATGAGGCCCTGGAGACGGCCCTTCAGATCGCCCTCCGCCGCATCCCACAGGGGTTCCAGGGCATCGTGGCATTCGTGGTAGAGGCCGTGGTTGAAGAGCGACACGCCGCAGGCCAGCGGGTAGCGGGAACCCAGGGGCAGCGGCGTGAGGGCCGCCAGCTGCCAGCCACAGCGCAGGCTCACCAGCGGGCCCCAGGCCCCCCAGCTGGCCGCGGGCCGCCAGCCTGCGGCCCCCGCCTCCGCGGTGTCTGGCCAGACGCCCCGGTGGGCGGCCCAGGCGGCCGCCGGATCGTGGTGGCCCAGGGCGCCGAGCATGCGGGCCGCATGCCCGAGCAGGGCCGCTTCGGGAACCCCCTCGGGGTGCGCGTTCCGGAGGGCCGGCGCCCCCAGGATGGTGGGCCAGACCAGGGCCTGGCGGGCCTCCGGATCGCCCAGGGCCGCCTCCAGGCGGGCCTGGAGGAACCGCTGGATCTCCAGAGGCAGCTGGGGCTGGCGCTGCCAGAAGGGGGTGCGGTTGCAGTCGTCGCTCATGGCTCCACCAGCAGCCGGAGGGCCAGGCCGCCCCGGTCGTTCTCATCCACCCCGGCCCACTGGCAGCCGGGGATGCGCCCCCTCAGCACCCTGCTGGGGTCCCCCTGCTGATGGAGCAGGATCCACCGGGCCACCAGGCCCCGGTACTTCTTGGCGAAGTGGCTCACGGCCTTCCCGCGGGCATCGAAGATCTCCACGGTGTGCCGGGGCCGTGTCCAGTCCTTGAGCAGATCCGCGGCATCACCCGGCAGCAGTTCCCAGACCGCGCCTTCGGGCAGGGCCGCCAGGCTGGGAACCAGTGCCTTCCGCCAGTGGGCCTTCAAGCCCGGGAGGGCGCCCAGCTTGAGCTTGTAGGGCGGCAGGGGCTCGTCGCCCCGCACCAGGCCCCGAAGGTTGGACGGGATGAACACCTGGGCCCAGGTCTCCGGCTTCAGCGAGGCCGCGTCCAGGGCCTGGAAGGCCACGCCCCGGTAGCGGGACAGCGCGGGCAGGAGGGGCACAGGGCCGGCCAGGGCCAGAGCCTCTGCCCGGGCCTTGTCCAGGGCCAGGCCCTTCACGTCGAAGGCCTTCCCCAGCGCCTCGGGCGAACCCGTCGCCGCCAGTTCCACCAGCTGCTCGCGCACCCACCGCTGGGCGGGCGTTTCCCGAAGGCGGCCGCGGACGCCGCCGCCGGCCTTCTCCTCCGAGGGCGCCAGCAGGATGAGGGGCGCCGCTGTCATCGGTCCTCCACCCAGGCCTCGAGGCTGGTGAGCCGGAAGCCCGCGAAGAGATCCCGAAGGTGGCTGCCGTGCCCCCTGAGTCCGGCGCTGTGGGCAAAGCGGTGGCCGAAGGCGGCGCCGGGCAGGTCCGGCTGGCCTTCATCCAGCTCCCAGGGATGCAGCACCAGGGGTGTGCCGGCATCCTCCATGGCCAGGGTTTCCAGGGCCCGGCGGACCACACTGAAGGGCAGCACCCGCAGGCCCCAGCCCCATAGGGGCGACCGGGGCGGGCCCGACCAGAGCACCGGCGGCGGCAGCTCCCACAGGCCGTTGGCGAAGCGGTGCGGGCGCCGCGGCCAGGCGGGATCGCCGATGACTGCCAGGGGCGCGCGGCTGGAGTCGTAGCGGAAGCCCAGCTCCGGAAGGTCCTGCCACCAGTCCGCGGCGGCACCGCGGAGGCTCCACTCCGGAGCGCGGTAGCCCGCCACGGGGCGGCCCGTGAGGTCCTCCAGCAGGGCCTTGCCAGCCTGCACCGAGGCCCGCCAGGCCGCGCGGTCCAGGTCGAAGGCCCTCCGATGCGTCAGACCGTGGAGGCCGATGGCATGGCCTTCGTCCGCGATGCGCCGCAGCAGGTGCGGATGGCGCCGGGCCTGGTCTCCCAGGCAGAACCAGGTGGCCTTGGCGCCGAGTTCCGAACAGAAGGCCAGCGACCGCTCCGTGGCCAGCGGCAGCCGGCACTCGAAGCGTTCCAGGGCCTCGGGCTGGTCATAGGGCGGGCAGCAGAGCTGGAACCAGTCCTCCCAGTCCAGGGAGAGGGGGAGCCGGAGGTGGTTCAGGTGAAATTCCGCTCGGAGAGGCTGATGAACTCCAGCGAGAAGTCGTCGAGTTCCGTCTGGAACTGCTTGAGCTGGCCCTGGAAGAAGTTGTAGGCCATGAGGGCGGGGATGGCCGCCACCAGGCCGATGGCCGTGGCCACCAGGGCTTCCGAGATCCCGGGCGCCACCGTGGCCAGGTTGGCGTTGCCCGTGGCGCCGATGCCGCGGAAGGCGTCGATGATGCCCCACACCGTGCCGAAGAGGCCGATGAAGGGGCTCACGGCGGCCACCGTGGCCAGGCCGCCCAGGGACCGCTCCAGGCGGCCCATCTCCACCACGCTAGCCCGCTGGAGGCTGCGCTCCACGGCCTCCATGCTGCGCAGCTGGGGGCGCCCGTCCGGCCCCACCTGGCGGAGCTGGTAGGTCACTTCGCCGTAGCCCGCCACGAAAAGACCCACCAGGGGGCTCAGGGCGAAACGCTCCACCTGCTGCTTCAGCTCCCGCCAGTCCGTGGCCCGCTTGAAGGCGCCGCGGAAATGTTCGGAGGTCTCCCGGCTCCGGCGGTAGAGCAGGGCCTTGCGGATGATCACCACCCAGCTCAAGAGGGAGAAGGCCGCCAGGATCACCAGCACCGACTTGGAGACGGGTCCGGCGTGGAGCATCACCTCCAGCAGGTTGACCTCGTTGCCCGTGGGTGCCGTCAGGATCGCCATGCTTCCTCCGTCCAGGAAATGATAGCAAGCGCGGAAGCCGCTACACTGAGGCCTTTGCGCGGAGATGTCATGCAGGTGCTGGTCATTGGGTCAGGATATGTGGGGCTCGTAGCCGCCGCCTGCTTCGCCGAGGCGGGCCACCGCATCCTCGGCGTGGACGTGGACGCAGCCAAGGTGGCCGCCCTCTCCCGCGGCGAATCCCCCATCTTCGAGCCGGGCCTGGATGAATTGCTCGCCACGCACCTCGCGTCCGGCGCCCTGCGCTTCACCACAGACCTCAAGGCCGGCATCGCGGATGCGGACGCCACCTTCATCTGCGTGGGCACCCCCCAGAGCGAGGACGGCAGCGCCGACATGAAGTACGTGCTGGCGGTGGCCGGCCAGATCGGCGAGGCCATGGCCCTGCGCGCCAAGGACGCCAAGCCCCTCATCGTGGTGGACAAGAGCACAGTGCCTGTGGGCACGGCGGCCCGGGTCCACGCCGAAATCGCCGCCCGCACGGACCGCCCCTTCGAAGTGGTGAGCAACCCCGAGTTCCTTCGCGAAGGATCGGCCATCGGCGACTTCCTGGAGCCCGACCGGGTGGTGGTGGGCTGCCGCACGGATCATGCCGAGGCCGTCATGAAGGGCCTGTACCAGTCCTTCCTGGACCGCAGCGGCGGCAAGTGGTTCCGCATGGACCCGCCCAGCGCCGAACTCACCAAGTATGCGGCCAACGCCATGCTGGCCCTGCGCATCAGCTTCATCAACGAGATCGCCAACCTGGCGGAATCCGTGGGCGCCGACGTGGAGCATGTGAAGGTGGCCATCGGCACGGACCACCGCATCGGCCCTGCCTTCCTCAATCCCGGGCCCGGCTTCGGCGGCTCCTGCTTCCCCAAGGATCTCCAGGCCCTCCTCAAGGTGGGCCGCGAATACGGGCAGCCCCTGATGACCCTGGCCGCCACCGTGGAGGCCAATCGCCACCAGAAGCAGGTGATCCTGCGCAAAGTGAAAGCCCACTTCGGGGTGAAGGCCGGCGTCCCCGCGCCGCTCAAGGGCCGCCGCTTCGCCCTCTGGGGCCTGGCCTTCAAGGCCAACACCGACGACATCCGGGAGAGCATGGCGCTCGAGCTCATCGAGGGCCTGGTGAACCTCGGCGCCGACGTGGTGGCCCACGACTTCGCCGCCATGGACGCAGTGAGGGCCCGGATCGGCGACAAGGTGCGCTACGCGGAGACGCCCCTGGCGGCCTGCGAAGGGGCCGATGCCCTGCTCATCGCCACCGAATGGGCCCAGTACCGGGACGCTGACCTGGGGGCCGTGGCCAAGGCCATGAAGGCCCGCCGCATCTTCGACGGCCGCAACCTGTTCCGCCCCGAGGCCATGGAGGCCGCGGGCTGGACCTATCACTCCCTGGGCCGCCGCTCCGTGGAGGGGGCATGACACGCATCCGCCTCGAAGACATCGCCCATGCCCGCAGCGGCGACAAGGGAGACGGCTCCAACGTGGGACTCATCGCCTACACCGACGCCGGGTTCCGCCTGCTGCAGCAGGAACTGACCGCGGAGCGTGTCAAACATCACTTTTCAACCATATGCAAAGGCAGTGTTGAACGTTTCGAAGTCCCTAACCTCAAGGCTATCAATTTCATCCTGCACGATTCCCTCGGTGGCGGTGGCAGCGAGAGCGTGAAAACCGATGCCCAGGGCAAGACCCACGGGCAGGCCCTGCTTAGAATGGAACTCGACCTGCCCGGCGGCGTGTTGCTGGCGGATCTGAAACCCTGAACCTGCACCACCTGAAGACGGAGCGCCCATGGGCAACCTCGGAATGATGGAAATCCTGCTGATCGGCGTCGCGCTGCTGATCTTCTTCGGCCCCTCCCGCCTGCCGGACCTGGGCAAGAGCCTGGGCAAGGGCATCCAGGAATTCAAGAAGGCCAGCCGCGAGCTGACGGATTCCGTGAAGGAAGACGTCATCGTGGACAAGGACAAGAAGTAGGCCCGCAAGCCCCACAACGGCCGGCCTTCATCCGGAGGTCGGCCCTTTTTCCCGCTTGAGGACCATGGCGCTTCCGACTCCGCCGCCCGACAAGATGAGCTTCTGGGAGCACCTGCAGGAGCTGCGGGTCCGCATCGTGCGCTCCCTCCTCATCGTGGCCGTGGGCTTCGCCGTCACCTACGCCTTCCGGTTCAAGCTGTGGGCCTGGGCGCAGAAACCCTTCCTGGACGCCATGTCGCGGCAGACAGGCCAGGCCGCGGCCACCCTCGAGCCCTTCGCGTTCACGGATCTCACCGAACCCTTCTTCAGCATGATGCGGCTCTCGCTCTGGTCCGCCGCCGTCTTCTGCGCGCCCTTCCTCTTCTACCAGCTCTGGGCCTTCATCCGGCCCGGCCTGCTGCCAAAGGAACGCCGCCTGGTCATCCCCTTCGTCCTCGTGACGTCCGGATGCTTTCTAGCCGGCGCCGCCTTCGCCTACACCCAGGCCTTCAAGTTCCTGGGCGACATCCTGTTCAAGGAAGCGGCCTCCGCGGGCCTGCGGGCCAACCTGCACGCCTCCGACTACCTGGATCTGTTCATCTCCACCACGCTCATCACCGGCGTGATGTTCGAACTGCCGGTCCTGTTCTTCTTCCTGGCGAAATTCCGCATCGTGACCTCGCGGCTGATGCTGAAGTACGGCCGCCACGCCGTCATGGCCATCCTGATCTTCAGCGCCTTCTTCACCCCGGGGGACGTGGTCGTGACGACCATCTTCTTCAGCGTGGTCCTGCTGGGCCTCTACGCCGTCTCTGTGGCCGTGGCCTGGGTGGCCGAGCCCCGCGCGAAGTAGTCCGCCAGATCGTCCAGGCACAGGTCCACCGAGCGGTTGGATTCCGCTGGCCCGGACAGCGCCCGGCGTGCCGCCCCATCCGCCAGGAGCGGCCCGAGGATGCCCTGGAGGCGCGCCGGAAAGCCTTCGCCCTGCTCGGCCACCACGGCCCGGCCCTCTGCGGCCAGGGCCAGGGCGTTCATGCGCTGGTGGCCGTTGGCGCTGGTGGGAAGGGGCACCAGGACCGCGCCGCGCCCGGCTGCTTTCAGTTCCGCGCAGGTGCTGGCCCCGGACCGGCTCAGCACCAAGCTGGCGGATTCCATGGCTTCGTCCATGCGGGTGATGAAGGGCACCAGGGCATGGCGCGGGTGGCGGGAGCGCGCGCCCAGCCGTTCGAACTCGGCGGGCCCGGTCTGATGGAGGATCTCCCAATCCGGAGCGGCCTCCAGCAATGCCGGAGCAGCCTCCAGCAGTGCCTCATTGAGGGCCCGGGCCCCGCCGCTCCCGCCGAGCACCAGCAGGCGGTATGGCTTCGCAAGCTCCGCCACGGCCCGGAAATCCCGCAGGAAGGGGCCGCGCACGGGCGTGCCCACCACCCGGCAATCGGCCCCGGGCAGCAGCGGGCGCACGGCTTCCAGGCCACACCAGACGCGGCGCGCCTTCGGGGCCACCAGCTTCACCAGCGCCCCCGGGGCGGCGTTGCTTTCGTGCAGGAAGTAGGGAATGCCCAGGGCCCGCGCCGCCAGCAGGGCCGGAGCGGCGCCGTAGCCGCCGGTGCCAATCACCGCCCAGGGCCGCTCGCGGCGCCACAGCGCCTTCAAGTGCGACACCGCGCGCCAGAGTTTCCACGCGGACTTCGCCGCGCGCAGGGGCGAGCGTCCGAGGAAGCCCTCCACCTCCAGCAGCAGATGGGGCCAGCCGCTCATCGGGAGTTCCCGCGCTTCGATGCCGCGGCGGGCGCCCACGAACGCGATCTGACGGTCAGACCACCGGGTGCGGGCGCCTTCGGCCAGGGCGACAGCTGGAAAGAAGTGTCCGCCTGTCCCGCCTCCTGTGAGGACAAGGGCTCCAGCGAAGGCGGGTGGGGCGTGGCGCATGATCCAACCACCATACCGGAAGCCCCGCCGGACTCTACCCGGAGACAGCCGCAGCCTACCGAAAGGCAGGTCCGTGATTCCAGGCACAAAGATCGTCAAAGGCCAGTAGGGTGGAAGTCAGCCCCGCGCTAGAATCCACCTTTGCGCCGGTTTCCGCCGGCCTGTCCATGACGCATCAGGGAGCGCCCATGAAGATCCTCGTCGCCCTCAAACAGGTCCCCGACACCGAATCCAAGATCAAGGTCGCCGCCGATGGAATGTCCCTCGATCCCGCGGACGTGAAATGGATCACCAGCCCCTACGACGAGTACGCGCTGGAAGAGGCCATCCGCATCAAGGAGGCCAAGGGCGCTGAAGTGACGGCCCTCTCCGTGGGCGGCGACTCCGCCAAGGATGTGCTGAAGAACGCACTGGCGCTGGGTGCCGACACCGCGGTGCTGCTCAAGGGCGACGGCCAGGGCGATGCCTTCGCCGTGGCGCAGATGATCGCGGCCTACGCCAAGGACAAGGGCTTCGACCTGATCCTCTGCGGCAACAAGGGCCTCGGCGGCGACAACGCGGCCATGGGCCCCATGCTGGCGGAGCTGATGGGCCTGGCCCAGGCCAACGTCATCGTGAAGCTGGAACTCGGCGAAGGCACCTTCAAGGCCGAGCGCGAGATCGAGGGCGGCTCCGAGATCGTCGAAGGCGCCCTGCCCGCCGTCATCACCGCCCAGAAGGGCCTCAACGAGCCCCGCTACGCCAGCCTCAAGGGCATCATGGCCGCCAAGAAGAAGACCATCGAGGAACTGGAGGCCGCGCCTGTCACGGCCGGCGCCCAGGTCAGCGCTCTGGCCCTGCCCCCCGAGCGCCCCGCGGGCCGCAAGCTGGAAGGCGATGCCGCCGCCCAGGCCCAGGCCCTCATCCAGGCCCTCAAGGATGAAGCCAAGGTCTTCTAGCTGGTCCGCTTCCGCCGACTGATCCGACTCGAAAGGATGACATCCATGATTCTCGTATTCTGCGAACTGAAGGACGGCCAGATCCGCAAGCCCAGCGCCGAGGCCCTCAGCGAAGGCCGCCGCCTGGCGGATGCCGCCGGCAAGAAGCTGGGCGCGCTCTTCGCGGGCGCGTCCTGCGCCGGTTCCGCCGAGGCCGCCAAGTACGGCGCCGACGTGATCCTCACGGCTGAGGCCGGCTCCCTGGCCTCCTATTCCAGCGATGCCTTCGCCGCGCTGCTTGCCGATGCCGTGAAGGCCAAGGGCGCCACGGTGCTGCTCGCCGCCGCCACCGCCGTGGGCAAGGACGTGGCCCCCCGCGCCGCCGCCCGCCTGGCCGCCGGCTATGCCTCCGACGTCACGGGCCTCTCCATGGTGGATGGCAAGCTCCAGGCCGTCCGTCCGGTCTACGCCGGCAAGGCCTTCGCCACCACCTCCTTTGCCAGCGCCGTCCAGGTGGCCACCACCCGGCCCAACGTGTTCCCCACCGCCGAAAAGGCCGGTGCGGGCGCCGCCGAGGCCCTCTCCACCCCCGCCGGGGACTTCAAGTCCGTGGTGAAGGAGATCCTCGCCAAGGCCAGCGGCAAGGTGGACCTCAGCGAAGCCAACGTCATCGTGAGCGGGGGCCGCGGCATGAAGGACGGCGCCAACTTCAAGATCCTCGAGGACCTGGCGGATGCCATCGGCGGCGTGGTCGGCGCCTCCCGGGCCGCCGTGGACGCGGGCTGGG
>JAMPXL010000006.1 GCA_023701165.1 Geothrix sp.
GAAAGGAGTCCCATGACTGCCGCCCTTGCCGCCCCCTCGACCACCGAAGGAGCGAAAACCCGGATCAATGATTTTTCCATCCAGGTGGCCACGGTCAACGGATCGGGTTCCCAGACCGCGAACACCGTTCTGTTGCGCGCCATCTTCCAGATGGGCGTCTTCGTCAGCGGCAAGAACCTGTTTCCCTCGAACATCGCCGGCCTGCCCACCTGGTTCACCATCCGGGCCAGCGCCAAGGGCTACGTGGCCCGCAAAGCCAGCAACGAGATGCTGATCCTCATGAACCCCGAGACGGCCAAGGAGGACATCGCCAAGGCCGACCCCGGCGCGCTGGTGATCTTCGACGAGCCGCTGCAACTCGACAAGCTCCGGAGCGATCTGGCCTTCACGCCCGTGCCCTTCCAGAAGCTGGTGACGGCCTCCTGCCCCGAACCCAAGCTGCACAAGCTCGTGAAGAACATGATCTACGTGGGCGTGGCGGCCCGCCTGCTCGGCATCGACATGGAGGAGGTCAAGAAGGCCATCGCCAAGCAGCTGAAGGGCAAGGCCAAGGCCATCGAGCTCAACCAGACGGCCTGCATGGCCGGCTACGACTGGGCCATGGAGCACCTCGAGGACCAGGACCACATCAAGGTCGTCCGCGACAACAAGACCCAGGGCCTGATCATCGTGGACGGCAACGAGGCCTGCGCCCTGGGCGCCCTCTTCGCCGGCGTCACCGTGGTGGGCTGGTATCCCATCACTCCCGCGTCGAGCCTGGTCGAGACCTTCATCGAATACGCCGAGGAGTACCGCAAGGATCCCAAGACCGGCAAGTCCACCGTGGCCATCGTGCAGATGGAGGACGAGCTGGCCTCCGCCGGTGTGGTGCTGTCCGCCGGCTGGGCTGGCGCCCGCTCCATGACCTCCACCGCGGGCCCCGGTGTGTCGCTCATGAGCGAGTTCATCGGCCTGGGCTACTACGTGGAGGCGCCGGGCGTCTTCTTCAACGTGGCCCGCACGGGCCCCAGCACGGGCCTCCCCACGCGCACCCAGCAGTCCGACGTGGAGCTCTGTGCCAAGTGCAGCCACGGCGACACCATGCACATCAACCTCTATCCCGGGAACATGGAGGAGTGCTTCCAGTTCTCCTACGACGCCTTCGACCTGGCCGAGCGGTTCCAGACCCCCATCTTCGTCGTCACCGACCTGGATCTGGGCATGCAGAACTGGTCCTCCAAGCCCTTCGCCTACCCCGCCAAGCCCTATGACCGGGGCAAGGTGCTCAACGAGCAGCAGCTCGCGGAAGCCAAGGATTGGGGCCGCTACAAGGATGTGGATGGCGACGGCATCTGCTACCGCTCCCTGCCCGGCACCCCCGGCGGCAAGGGCTCCTACTTCACCCGCGGCTCGGGCCACAACGCCTATGCCCAGTATTCCGAGAAGCCCGAGGACTACGTCGAGGTGGTGGACCGCCTGAGGAAGAAGTACGAAACCGCCAAGACCCACGTGCCCGTCCCCGTGTTCCGCAACCTGGGCTCGGACAAGGGCCTGCTCGCCTTCGGCTCCAGCGATCCTGCCGCCGTCGAGGCCCAGGACCTCCTGGCCGAGCGCGGCCTCAAGACCGACTACCTGCGCCTGCGGGCCCTGCCCTTCACCGCGGAGGTCGACGCCTTCGTGAAGGAGAAGCAGGTGATCTACGTGGTCGAGCAGAACCGCGACGGCCAGATGGCCAACCTCTTCCGCGAGACCTATCCCGGGCACGCCACCAAGTTCAAGAGCGTCCTCCACTATGACGGCCACGCCATCGACGCCAAGTGCATCGTGGACCAGATCACCGCCTTCGAGCAGAAGTAAGGAGCCGACCATGACCACCGCCACCCCTTCCGCTCCTGTTCCTGCCGCTCCCACCAACAAGCTCGGCTTCACCAAGCAGGACTATGTGGGCTCCAAGTCCACCCTCTGCGCCGGCTGCGGCCACGATGCCATCACGGCCCAGATCATCAATGCCGCCTTCGAATCCAGCATCGAGGGCTACCGGGTCACCAAGTACTCCGGCATCGGCTGCTCCTCGAAAACACCCGCCTATTTCATGAACCAGGGCTGGGGCTTCAACAGCGTGCATGGCCGCATGCCGTCCATCGCCACGGGCGCCTCCCTGGCCAACCGGAACCTCATCAACATCGGCGTGTCCGGCGACGGGGATTCCATGTCCATCGGCATGGGGCAGTTCGTCCATGCGGTGCGGCGCAACATCCCGATGATCTACATCATCGAGGACAACGGCGTCTACGGCCTCACCAAGGGCCAGTTCTCCGCCACCGCCGACCAGGGCTCCCACCTCAAGTCCGGCGCGGTGAACGACCTGCCGCCCATCGATCCCTGCACCCTGGCCATCGAGCTGGGCTGCGGTTTCGTGGCCCGCTGCTTCTCCGGCAACCCCAAGCAGCTGAACGCCATCCTCAAAGCCGCCTTCGCCTACGAAGGCACCGTGGTGCTGGACATCATCAGCCCCTGTGTCACCTTCAACAACCACGACGCCTCCACCCGGTCCTACAAACACGTCAAGGACCACGACTTCCCCCTCCACGACCTGGGCTTCATCCAGTATTCCGAGGTCGAGGACGTGGAGATCGCCGCGGGCGAGACCGAGGTCGTGACCTTCCCGGACGGTTCCAAGGTCGCCATCAAGGCCATCCATGAAACCTATGACCCCACGGACCGCTTCGGGGCCATGAAGGCCATCCACGAGTCCATGGCCAAGGGGGAGTTCCTCACGGGCCTGCTCTACATCAACCCCACCCAGCCGCCGCTCCCCCAGGTGCTCAACCTGGTGGACGAGCCCCTGGCCACCCTGGGCGAGGCCCTCCTCAAGCCCAGCCCCGCCGAGCTCGACAAGATCATGCAGGCATTGATGTAACCGACCGCCGGGTGACTTCGCAGGCTGCGGGGCAGCCTGCGAAGTCGGGACCCGGCGCGGAGGTTATGCCACAGGACCGCCGGGCGGGTGGCCATTGACGCCCATCGCCAGCTCGATAAACTGGTCGTCCGTGGGCCTGTAGCTCAGCTGGGAGAGCGCTGCGTTCGCAATGCAGAGGTCGTCAGTTCGATCCTGATCAGGTCCACCAACAGCCCCCTGAGCGATCAGGGGGCTCTTTTTGTCCTGGGCCGGCGGGTTAGATCCTGAAGCCCTCCGCCATGTGGCGGAGGCGCTCTGGGCCGTGTCCTGCACCGCCACTTCGCTTTCGGCGCCGGTCTGGTGGGTGCGCGCCCTCATGGTCCCGACGGTGCCGCCCGGGCACTCCATGGCGGTCGTGACCTGTTCGCCCGATTTCCTGAGCGGTCACCCCCCAGGCGAGGCCGCCCACCGCTCTGGGCCCGCACCACAGCGAGCCTTGAGATCGTCCAAGCATCGCCTCCGGAGCGCAGTTCCTTTGTATGCTGAAGGCATGATTGGACGCCTGCGCGGGGAACTCATCCAGAAGCTGCCGAACCTGGCGCTCGTCGAATGCGCCGGGGTGGGCTACGCCGCCGCCATCAGCCTGTCCACCTACGGCTTGCTTCCGGAAGCAGGCTCGCAGGTCGTGCTGCACACGGAACTGCTGGTGCGGGAGAACGACATCTCGCTGCTGGGCTTCGCCGCCCCGCAGGAACGGGAGCTGTACCGGATGCTGGTGAAGGTGGACGGCGTGGGACCGAAGCTGGCCCTGGCGGCCCTGGGGGCGCTGTCCCTGGAGGACCTGGTGCAGGCCATCCGCGGGCGCGACGTGAAGGCCCTCACCCGCATCCCCGGCGTGGGTAAGAAGACCGCCGAAAAAATGTGCTTCGAGCTGTCGGAGAAGATGGGTGGCCTTTCGGGGCTGGATGGCCTCTCCGGGGTGCCCTCCGGCGATCCCTGGGAGGAGAGCCTGCGCTCGGCCATGACGAATCTTGGCTTCAAGGAGGACGTGGTGCTGCCGGTGGTGGCGGACCTCCGCGCCTCGAAGCCGCCCCTGGCGGAGGCCATCCGCCTTGCATTGAAGGCCCTGCAGCGATGAGCATCCGCATCCTCTCCACGTCCCCCCTCGTCGGTCCCGCCCTGGCCGAACTCGGCGCCAGGTTTCCCGAGCTGCGCCTCGCCCCCTTCCGGTCACCGGAGTGGAACGCCGCCCTGCCCGGAGCCGAGGCTCTGGTGGTGATGCTTTCCGAACCCCTCACGGAGGCGGACCTCGACGCTGCACCGAAACTCAAGGCCATCGGCACCTATTCCGTGGGCGTGAACCACCTGCCCCTGAAGGCCTGCCAGGCCCGCGGCATCGCCGTGGTGAACACGCCCGGCGTGCTGACAGATGCCACCGCCGACATCGCCCTGGCCCTGCTCATGGCCGTGACGCGGCGCGTGGCGGAAGGCGAGGCGCTGGTGCGTTCGGGCCAGTGGCGGGGCTGGGCGCCGGACCAGCTGCTGGGGCCCGCCCTCGCGGGGAAGGTCTGCGGCATCCTCGGCAGCGGTCCCATCGGCCAGGCCTTCGCCCGCCGCGCCTGGGCCCTGGGCATGGCGCCGATCTTCTGGGACCGGGAAGGCCATGGCGGCCACGTGGACTTCGGCGCCGGCCAGGCGGCCCTCGCGGCGCCCCGCCTGCCGCTGCCGGAGCTCCTTTCCCGCAGCGCCGTGCTGTCCCTCCACTGCCCGCTCACCGACCAGACCCGCGGGATGCTGGATCGCGCCGCGCTGGCGCAGCTGCCCCAGGGCGCCGTGATCATCAACACCGCCCGCGGCGGCATCATGGACGAGAACGCCGCCATCGACCTTCTCGAATCGGGCCGCCTGGGCGGCGTGGGCCTGGATGTCTACGAGGGCGAGCCTCGCCTCAACGAGCGCTGGCTGACAGCGCCCCGCGCCGTGCTGCTGCCCCACCTGGGCTCCGCCACGGTGGAGACCCGCGAAGCCATGGCGCGCCTGCTTTGCGACGGCCTGGCCTCGGCACTTGGGTGATACCCTGGACTCCCCCTCACGAGGCACGCCATGTCACGCCCCTGGATCAAGCTGCTGGACCCCGGCCTGACGGCGCTCAAGAGCGCCGCCGGGACCTCCTTCGATGAGCGCCTCGACCTGGCCCGCGCCCTCAACGGCCGCGCCCGCCACGCGGAGGCCCAGGAGCTCCTGGACCAGCTGCTGGCCGAGAACCGCTCCCATGCGGAGGCCTGGTTCGAACGCCTGCTCTGCTTCAGCGACCACGCCGAAGCGGACGAGGGCCTGGAGCTGATGGGGCAGCTCGAATCCCTCCGGGACGAACATCCGAAGCATGGCGGCTACCTCCGCAACCTCGGGTACCTGCGCCTGCTCCTGCAGGACATCGACGGGGCCGACCTCGCGCTGCAGCAGGCCCTCGCCCTGGACGGCCAGGATCCCAAGGCCCTTGAGCTCGCGGGCCTGGTGCAGCTGCACCGGAACCATCCCGCCGAGGCCAAGGCCTGGCTTCTGAAGTCCCTCAGCCTGAAACCAAAGGACTCCCGGACCCTGCGCCTGCTGGCCATCGCCATGGAGCAGCTGGGCGACTGGACTGGCGCCGAGGCGCAGCTGATGGCCGCCCTCCAGGCGGATGAGACCTACTACTGGGGCTGGCACGCCCTGGGCGAACTGCTCCTGAAGCGCGGCGACCTCGCCGAAGGCCTGCGCTGCATCCAGCGGGCCCGCAGCCTGCACGTGTGCGACCCCGCCAGCTACTTCATCCTCGCGGAGATCTTCAGCGAGCAGGGGCACCTGGAGCTGGCCCAGGGGCAGCTCCACACCCTCATGCTGCTGGCACCGCCCGCCCCGGTGCTGGCGGAGGCCCAGGCCCTGCTGGGCGAGCTGAAGCGCGACATGGGCGACCGGGACGGCGCTGTGTCCTACTTCACCCTCGCCGCGGAAACGGACCCCGACGCCTCGAATCCCTGGGCCGCCCTGGGCGACATGGCCCGCGAGGAATCCCGCTGGGACGACGCCCTCCGCTGCTACCGCGAAGCCCTCATGCGCGAACCCGACGCTGCGGACCTCCAGGTCCAGCTGGGCTACGCCCTGCTGGAGACCCGCCAGGGACCCGCCGCCGAGCAGGCCTTCCTCCAGGCCCTCGAGCTGGATCCCAGCGAGTACAGCGCCTACCTGGGCCTTTCCGAGGTCTACCGTTTCTCGAACCGCCGGGAGGATCAGATGGGCATGGTGGACCAGGCCATGGCCCTGGCTCCCGATGATGCCGATGTCTGGAACGCCTGCGGCGTGGCCCTGGAGGTCACGGGGCGCTGGAAAGAGGCCACCGAGGCCTACGAAAGGGCCCTGAGCCTCGAGTCCCATCACCGGAAGGCCGCCAACAACCTGGGATTCGTGCTGGAAAAGCGCATGGAGAATGGCGAGCCCGAGCTGCGGGGCCGCGCCACCGAGGCCTGGAAACAACGCCTCCTCATCTGCCGCGACGAGGGCCAGAGCATGAAGATGGCCACCGAGCACCTCGCCCGCCTGGGCGTGGGCGAGGAGACCCTCCTCGAATGGCTGCGGCCAGAATTTCTCGCTGCCGAGATGGAAGGCTGACCCCTCTCGTTACACATGCGTTAACAGGTGGTTACACGCCCCTGGGGGACCCCTGTGGAAAAGCCTGTGGATTGATGCCTTCAGGAGGGGCTAAATCCTGTCGGGAGACGGACTTCCTGGGGTTCCAATCGCAAATTTCAATCTATTTAAGTTGAAATAAATCTATCTTTATATAGAAGATATTTGCAGAATCTGCCGGTCCGACCGGAGTCCGGGTTTTCCACATTTTCCGCTTTCTTTCGCATTGACAGCCAGGATGCCTTTACCAGGCAGGAAAGGGGGGGCGAAAAGGTCTCGCACCATCCATTCCGTCACCCGATGGCCTACACCAGGGCCTCGGCCTCCCGGAGCTGCACGCTCACCAGGCGCGAACAGCCCGCCTCCTCCATGGTGACGCCGTAGAGGGTGTCCGCGGCGACCATGGTGGGCTTCTGGTGGGTGATCACGATGAACTGGGTGTCAGCCTTCATCTTCTGCACCATGGCGGCGAACCGGCTCACGTTGGCCTCGTCCAGGGGCGCGTCCACCTCGTCCAGCACGCAGAAGGGGCTGGGCTTGAAGTGGAAGATGGCGAAGAGCAGTGAGATGGCGGTAAGCGCCTTCTCGCCGCCGCTCAGCAGGGTGAGGGCCTTGGCGCTTTTGCCCGGAGGCTGGGCCGTGATCTCGATGCCGCACTCCAGCAGGTTCTTGGGATCCTCCAGGCTCAGATGGGCGTTCCCGCCTCCGAAGGCTTCGCGGAAGACCTCCTGGAACCGGCCATTCACGAAATCGAAGGCCTCCCGGAAACGCTCCTCGCTGGTGGCGTTGATTTCCTGGATGGTGGATTCCAGATTGCCGATGGCGGCCGTGACGTCGGCCCGCTGCTCGTTCATGAAGGCCAGCCGCGTCTCCGCCTCCTCCAGTTCCTGGATGGCCAGGGGGTTCACGCCACCCAGCTCCATCCGGCGGCCCTGAAGCTCGTTCAGGCGCGTCTGGTGGACCAATTCCCCTTCGGACCAGGCCACGCGCTCCTCGTCGCTGATGCCCGCAAGGAAGGCGGGGACCTCCATGCCCAGCGCCAGTTCGACCTCCTTCGACAGGGCCTCCTGGCTGCCCTGCACCTGGGCGCCGTGGATGAGCACCTCCTGGTGCTGCGCCCGGGCATTTTCCAGGGCCCCCTGGAATTCACGGGCCGCCCGCTCCTGCACCCGCAGGGTCTCCTGCTCCAGTTCCAGCCGGGGCTGGGCCTCCAGGGCCTGGGCCTGCACGCCCTCCCGCTCCTGCAACAACCCCTGGGATTCCGACTCCAGGTCCGCCAGGCGCCGGACGCAGGCCTCCACCCGGCCGGTCAGCTCCTTGGCCTCCCCTTCCAGCCGCTGCCGCTCAGCCTCCAGATCGAACCGGCCCCGCTGGGCCAGCTGGAGGTGCCGCTCGTGGCCATCCCGCTCCGCCCAGACCGCATCGCGGCTGCGGGCGGCCTCCATGCGCTGGTCGCGCCGCTCGTCCAGCCGGTGCCGGGCCTCGCGGACCAGGCCCTCGGCCTGCTGGATGGCCTGCTCCAGCTCGGTATCGTTGGCCTCCTCGGGATGGGCCTCCAGCTCCCGGAGCTGGCCTTGCAGCCCCTTGATCTCGGCTTCGATCTGCCCCCACAGGGCATCCGCCCGCTCGCTGGCGACGCGGATCTCGGACAACTGGCCCTGCAGCGAGGTCCGCTGGGCCTTCAGGCTGTCCGTCCGCCGCCGCAGCACCCGCAGGTCCTCATCGATCTCCGTGGAACGCTCCCGGGCCGCCCGGGTGTCGTCGCCGCCGCGGCCGCGCCGGGCCTCCAGATCCTCGATGCGGTCGAGCAGCGCCTCGCGGGTGCCCTTGGCCTCCTCCTGCTCGGCCCGCAGTTTCAGGGGCGAGGCCGCGGGCGCGGACACGCCCAGCTGCATGGGACCGAAGGGCAGCCGCACGAAGGCCGGGGAGACGAAGGCCAGGTCGGGGTGGGCCAGGACCAGGCCCGGCAGCGCCTCGTCCGGGCATCGGAAGGCGCGGTTCAGCAGGCCGCCCAGGGGGCGGTCCACGCCTGACCACTGCAGGTGGGCCCGCAGGGGCTCGCAGCCTTCGGGAACGGGGGGAAGGGGCGCTTCCGGCTCCAGGGCCAGCAGCAGGTGGCCCGGCGCCCCCGCGGCGCGGCCGGCCGTGGGCTCATCGATGGCCAGCACCTGGAGCCAGCTGCCCAGGAGGCGCTCCAGGTCGGGCCGCAGCGCCTCGTCCACCGTGAGCTGGTCCACCAGACTCTGCGGCCGGACCCCCTGCTCCCTCAGCCAGGCCAGTCCCTTCTGCCATTCGGCGTCGCCGAACCCCTTGGCCAGCAGGTCGGAAATCTGCCGCAGGCGCCGCTCGGCGGCGTCCAGCTCGGCCTCGGCCCGGTGATGATCCTGGGTCAGGGACCGCTGGGCCTCCTCCAGCTGCTCGGCGCGGCGGCGCTGGTCGAGCGAGGCCTCCTCTGCTTGTTCGAGCTGGGAGAGCAGGCCCTCCAGGGTGCGCTCCACCTGGCCCGCCTCCGCCTCGAGGCTTTCCATCCGGGGGGCGCGGACGGACTCCTCGTGGTTGAGGGTGTCCAGGCGGCCTTCCAGCTGGGCGATCTGGGTCTGGACGGCCAGGCGCTGCTTCTGCCGGGCCACGGCCTCCTTCTGGGCCTCGGCCTTGCGTTCCCGCAGGACCAGGAGCTCCGCCTCGGCGCGGCGGAGGCCGCCCTGGGCCAGGGCCACGACCTCTTCGGCCTTGGCCAGCTCCGCTTCCTGCAGGGCGAGGCGCTCGCCGGCCTCCTTCAGCTGGACTTCCAGCGAGCTGAAGGAATCCCCGGACTCCGCCAGCCGCGCCACCAGGGCCTGGATGTGCTCCTCCAGCCGGCTCCGGTGGTCCCGAGCCTCGACCCGCCGGTCCTCCTGGAAGCTGCGCTCCTGGTCCGCCAGCTGGAGGCGCTGATCCAGCCCCAGCATGGCCGCGGCACGCTTCGCCTGGGCCTGCTGCTGCTCGTCCACAGACAGCCGCAGGGCCTCGACCTCCGAGGCCTTTTCGGACACCTGCGCCGTGAGCTCGGCCACCCGGCGCTCGGCCTGGTCCAGGTCATCCAGGATGCGCCGCTTGGCCGCCTCCAGTTCCACGGCCTTCCCCGCGAGCAGCACGCGCTGGGTGGCCTTGATGGCCGTGTCCAGCTCCTTCGCCTTCCGGGCGCGGGCGGCCTGGCGGCGCAGCGAATCCATCTGCTTGCCCAGCTCATAGAGGATGTCATCGAGCCGCTGGAGGTTGCCCCGGGTCTCGTCCAGGCGCTTCTCCGCGTCGGCGCGGCGCAGTTTGTAGCGCGTGATGCCCGCCGCCTCTTCCAGCAGCAGGCGCCGGTCCTTGGGCTTGCTGCTGAGGATCAGGTCGATCTGGCCCTGCTGGATGAAGCTGTAGGCGCGCGTCCCCATGCCCGTGTCCAGCAGCATGTCCTGCACGTCCTTGAGCCGGGCCTCCCGGCCGTTGATGCGGTATTCACTGCCGGTGTCGCGGTAGAGGCGGCGGGAGATGACGACCTCCCGGGTGGAACCGGGGAGGGCCGGATCCGGCATGTCGAGGACCAGCTTCACCTCGGCCATGCCGGTGGGGCGGCGCTGGGCCGTGCCCGAGAAGATCACGTCGGCCATCTCGGAACCGCGCAGCATGGAGGCCCGCTGCTCGCCCAGCACCCAGGCGAGGCTGTCGGAGATATTGGACTTCCCGCAGCCGTTGGGACCCACGACCGCAGTCATGCCGCCGGGGAAGCTGAGCTTCTGCGCGTCGGCGAAGGACTTGAATCCGTGGAGTTCGAGGGAGATCAGGCGCACGCGGGTCGCGCTCCGGGGAAAGTGGTGGGGAACATCTGCCTCCATCATTCCACACCAAGCGTGACCTCCGTCCCCTTGGGAATCCGATGGAGGCCCGCTAGACTCGATTCCTTCCCCTGTCCTGTCAGGAGTCGTCTGTGCATGCTCCCAGCCCCCCTCCGCGCGACCCGGCGATGGATGCCCGGCCGGGAGCTTCATGCCTGGGCCGGATGGCCGCGGCCAGGGGACAGGCATGAGGCTGCCTTTCCTCCAGGCCCCCACGGCGTCCCTGCTCTGGCTGGAGGCCCACCGGATCCACACCGCCACCCACCGGCGCCCGCTGGCGGCCCCCCCCACGGAGGACCAGCTGGCCCAGGCCCTGACCTCCCTGCCCCAGGGTCCCACCCGCTGGGTGCTCGATGACCTCTGGACGCCTTCCGTTTTGTTGAGGGACCTCACGGAGCTGCCCAAGGGGGCCGAAGCCCAGGAGGCCTTCTTCCGCTGGCGCTTCAACCAGACCCTGGCCCTGACGGAGCCGCACTTCGTCCAGGCCCTGGAGACAGAGCCGGGCACCTGGCTGGCCTCCGGCATCCGGGAGGAATTCCGGGAATCCCTGCTCCAGCTGGGCCTCCGCATGGACCGGACCCTGCACGGGTTGACGCCGCGCTGGCTGCACCTCTACAACCTCCTCGCCCCCACGCTGAACCTGCCCGGCATGCTCCTCTCCCTGAGCCCCGTGGGCCAGGGGCGCTACGCCGGCACCCTGGTGGCCTGGGGACGGACCCTCTGCCTCCTGCGCCAGTGGACCGAGCCCCTGGATCCCCAGGGCTGGAACGAAGAGCGCATCGCCCCCAGCGCCGCCTTCCTCCAGCGGGAATCCCGGACGCCGCAGAGCCTGGCCGTCTGGGGCGCTTCCGCCTGGCCGGAGACCGGCCTCCCGACGCGGATCCTGGATGACCGCTTCGCCCTGGCGGAGACGCCCTGATGGCCGTTCCCGCCCTCCACCTCAACCTCGCCCCCCGCCCCAGTCCGTGGCGGCAGCACCACCGGGTCCTCGGATGGGCCGCCCTGGCCTTCGGCCTCGCCGTCCTCACGGGCTCCCTGGCCCTCACTTGGCGCGCCTACCACCAGGCCAACCGGGCGGGACGCGATGCCGTGGCCCTGACCGAGGAAGCCCGGCGCGCCGCCCGCCAGGAATCGCAGCTCCAGGCCTCGCTTCAGGGCATGGACGCCACCCGGGAGCAGTCCCGGTGGAAGGTTGCCGAACGCATCCTCCTGGAACGGAGCCTTCCCTGGTCCCGGGTCACCGCCGAACTGGAGCAGTGCATGGTCCCCGGCATGCGCCTGAAGGGGCTCCAGCGGACCCGCGGCAATGGCCAGCAGGTGGTGA
>JAMPXL010000007.1 GCA_023701165.1 Geothrix sp.
GAGGACGAGGGCGCCAGCCGGCCGGAGGAGGGGGCCAAGAGCCTGAACCTGGAGAAGACCTATGGCTTCACGGTGGAATCCGCAGACGTCCGCAACCGCATCAAGGGCGTGGTGGTGACGAGCGTGGATTCCCGCTCCCCCGCCGCCGAGCGCGGCATGGCGCCGGGCATGATCATCACCGAGGTGGGCCGCCAGCCGGTGAACAACCTGGCGGAGTTCAACGCCCAGGTGAAGAAGGTCGGGGGCAGGACGCTGCTGCTCTTCATCCAGAGCCCCAACGGCAGCCAGAAGATCACCCTGGCCATCCCGCCGCGCTGACCGGCGCCGCGCATGAACCGGAACCCCGGCCTGCCGGGGTTCCGGCCGTTCCGGTTAAACTCGAAGGTTCAACCAGGGCTAAGGATCAACCATGGGTCAGCGCCTCCTTCTTGTGGACAGCGACCGGAGCTTCCTCAAGGAGCACCAGGTCAGCCTGGAAGCGGCTTTCGATCTGGAGGTGGCCGGCTCGCCGGAGGGCGTGCAGGCCCGCCTGGAGCGCGGCGGCTACGCCGCGGCGCTCATCTGCGTCGAGGTGTCGGACAACAAGGGCTACGCCCTCTGCTCCACCCTCCGCAAGCAGCCCGCCCTGGACGGCGTGAAGATCGCCCTCATCAGCGCCAAGGCCACGGAGGAGGAGTACCGCCGCCACCAGAGCCTGAAGGGGAAGGCGGACCTCTACCTGCACAAGCCCATCGCCCCCAGCGCCCTGGTGGCGGCGCTGTCGCCCCTGGTGCCCGGCCGGGTCCTGGATCCCGACAACCCCCTGGGCGAGCTGGTGGATACGGAGCTGGGCGACGACTGGCTCGATGGCCTGAGGGGGGCCATGGATGCCGCTCCGCCGCCCGCACCGGTCATTCCCGCCCCCACCGTCATGCCCGCGAAACCCCTGGAGGCCCGCGCCACGGCCCCGCCCGACACCACCCGGACGCAGCTGCTGGAGGAGCAGATCTCCGCCCTGCGCGGGGAGCTGGCCCTGAAGGACCAGCGCCTTCGCGAGGCCGAGGATGAACTCCAGCGGCAGCTCGGATCCGTGACGCTGAACCTGGATGAGCTGGCCACGGCGGGCCGGGAGACGGAGGCCCTGAAGGCCCGCCTGTCGGAAGCCGAAGCCGCGCTCGCCGCCCGTGACCAGGAACTGGCGGCGGCCCTGGAGGCCCAGGCCCAGCTGAACACCACCGTCGAAGGGCTGGTCGACCGGCACAGCGCCCTGGAAGGCCTGCACCAGGCCGCCCTGCTGGAGGTGGCCGGCCACAAGGAGCGGGCCCACCTGCTCCAGCTGGAATTGGCCGGCCTGGAGGCCACCATGCGGGGCCAGGGCCGGGACCTGGCCGAGCTGGGCGAGCGCCTGCGGCAGGTGGAGGCCGAGCTGGAAGCCAGCCAGAGGCTGGTCCTGGAGCGGGACCAGCAGCTCCTGGCCCGGCAGGAGGATCTGCAGCAGCGGCAGGAGGAGATCGTCCGGCTGACGGCCCAGGCCGCAGAGCTGCGCCAGCAGGTGGACGAAGCGGCCATCACGCACGATGGCGAGCGCCTGGAGCTCATGAGCGGGCTGGATCAGAAGGAGGCCGAGCTGGGCCGTCTGGCCCAGGCTCTGGAACAGCAGCAGGAGGCCCACGCGGTTCTGGAACGCGAGAAACAGACCGCCTACGGCCAGCTTTCCGAACACCGCGACCGCCTCCGGAACCTGGACACCCTGCTCCAGGAGGTCCAGGAGCGCCTGAAGCGGGGTTCCGACCTGGCCCGGGGCTGAGCCGTGCCCCTTGCCGCGATCCTGATCTGCGCCGCCCTCATCCTGACCAGCGCCTTTTTCGTCATGGCGGAGTTCGCCGCCGTGCGCGTGCGGCCCACCCAGCTGGAGGCCCTGCTGGAGACGGATCCGCGGGCCACCTCGGCCCTGGAGATCCACCGGGGCCTGGGCCACCACCTCTCCTCCATCCAGGCGGGCATCGTGCTGTGCGCCCTGGCCCTGGGCGCCGTGGGCGAGGAGCTGTTCAGCCACCTCTTCCTGGGCCTGTTCGGCCGCCTGCCCTGGCCCGCCCTGGCGATCCCGCTCAGTTCGGGCCTGGCCCTGCTGGTGATGACCACCCTCCACGTGGTGCTGGCGGAGCTGGTGCCCCGCAGCCTGGCCATCCATTCCGCCACCCCCTGGGCCCTGCGCACCGCCGCGCCCCTGCTGGCCTGGTCGCGGCTGGTCCGTCCCCTCACCTGGGGCCTCACGAAGCTGAGCCACCTGGTGCTGCGCCTGCTGGGCGCCCATCCCGACGCCGACGCCGAGGACCTGCTGCCCAGCGAGGCGGAGTTCCGCCGCATGCTGGAACGCAGCCAGGCCGAAGGGCACCTCGAACTCGACCGCAAGGAGCTCATCGAGAACCTCTTCGATTTCAGCAAGCGCACGGTGAAGGAGATCGCCGTGCCCCGGGCCCAGGTGGTCTGCTTCGACCTGCGCCACGACCTGGCGGAGAACCTGGCCCTGGCCCGCACCACCATCCACACCCGCATCCCCCTGGTGGAGGGCGACCTGGACCGCGTGGTGGGCATCATCCACCTGAAGGAGCTGCTCTGGGCCATGCACGACGGGCCCGCCTCGGTGGACCTGCGCGCCCTGGCCCGCCCCGCCTTCCTGGTGCCCGAGATGAAGCCCATCCAGGGCCTGCTGCTGGAGTTCCAGCAGCGCAAGCAGCACCTGGCCCTGGTGGTGAACGAGCACGGCGGCGTGGACGGCCTGGTGACGCTGGAGGACGTGCTCGAAGAGCTGGTGGGCGAGATCCAGGACGAGTTCGACCGCGAGGCCATCCAGCTGCGGAAGACCCGCGGCGGCGCCTGGCTGGCCCAGGGCAACGTCATGCTGGAGCAGCTGGTGGACCACCTGCGCCTGGACCTGGTGGCCGAGGCGGGCTCCGTGAGCCTGGGCGGCTTCTTCCAGGAGCGCCTGGGCCGCGTGCTGCGCCCCGGCGACGAGCTGCGCCTCCAGGGCTGGCGCATCCGCGTGCTGTCCATGCGGGGCCTGGCCCCGGGCCAGTTCCTGCTGAAGCCGCTGCCCCAGGAAAACGGGGCCGGGAACGGCGATGACCCCACCCCTTGAGGGCTTCCTGCTGGCGGCGGGCCTGGGCACCCGCATGGGGCCCCTGAGCGCCTGCCTGCCCAAGCCCGCCTGGACGCTGCGCGGCAAGCCCCTGCTCCAGTGGGGGGCCGAGGCCCTGCGGGCGGCCGGGGTCCGGAACCTGGGCTGCAACGCCCACCTGCTGCCGGAGCGCCTGAGAGCGGTGGCCGGCGGCCTGGAGGTCTTCGACGAACCGCAGCTGCTGGGCAGCGCCGGGGGCCTGCGGCATGCCCGGGGCCGCGTGGAGGCCGAGCTGCTCACCTGGAACGCCGACATCTGGGCCGACGAGGTGCCCTTCGATCTGCTGCGGACGCGGCACCGCGAGGGCCACGGCGGCATCAGGGCCACCCTCAGCTGGCTGCTGGTGCCCCACCCCGGCGGGCCCTGGAATCCCGTGTGGATGGACCACGAAGGCCGCGTGCTGCCCAAGGGCGTGACGGGTCCCTGGGGGCCCTACCACTTCACCGGCGCCGCCGCCTGGTCGCCCGAGGCCCTGGCCCTGCTGCCCGAGGGACCCAGCGAGGTGAACGACCTGCGCCCGCGCCTGGCCGCCCTCCCCGCGGGCCATCTGGGCGTGGTGGCCGAGCCCTTCCCCTGGCGGGAGGTGGGCACGCCAGCGTCGCTCATCGAGGCCGCCGCCGACCTGGCGCCCGATCAGGAGGGCCGCCTGCCCGGCTGCTACGTGCATCCTGGCGCGCACCCCGGCGCGCACCCCGGCGCGCACTCTGGGGGCCGCCTCACCCGCTGCATCCTGGGCCCCGGCGCCGCCCCGCCGCCCGCCATCGCCGATGCCGATGCCCTCTGGTTCGAAGAGGGCGGCCACCAGGTGCGCTTGGGCGTACCCTGAACCCATGGACCCCCGCCTGAGCCGCGCCCTGGAGCGCTGGAACCTGTCCGATCCCCATCCCCTGGCGGGCGATGCGGGGGCGCGGCAGTACGTGCGGGTGGCGCATCCCCAGCTGGGCACGGCCCTGGTGGTGCTGCATCCCCTGGACACGCCGGAGAAGCCCGACGACAGCTACTTCGAGTTCCGCGCCCTCCAGGCCTACCTGGATCCCGTGCTGCGGGTGCCCATGATCCTCCAGTGCGACGACGCCGACCGCTGCCTGCTGGTGGAGGATCTGGGCGACCTGTCCCTGGAGCGCCGCCTCATGGAGCATCCCGAGGAGGAGCAGCTCTGGGCCGAGCGCGCCGGCTGGCTGCTGGCCACCCTGGCGGGGCCCCTCACCCTGGGCGCGCCACCCCACGCCTTCTTCATGGGCCGGGCCTTCGACCAGGCCAAGTTCCAGTTCGAGTGGGACTACTGCCGCACCAACTTCTTCCAGGACTTCCTGCAGAAGGAGCCCCCCCGCTGGCTGGACCGCATGATGGACGAGGCCCACGCCAGCCTGGAGACCCGGGCCCACTTCTTCGCCCACCGCGACTTCCATGTGCGCAACCTCATGGTCCACGGCGACCGGCTGGTGGTCATCGACTTCCAGGACGCCCGGCGCGGCGCCGCCACCTACGACCTGGCCAGCATCCTCTACGACGGCTACTGGGACTGGTCGCGGGAGGCCGGGCGCGCCCTGGTGGGCCCCCTCCAGCGCGAGCTGGGCTGGAACCACGAGGCCCTGCTGGAGGAGCTGAACCTCAGCGCCCTGCAGCGCAACCTCAAGGCCCTGGGCACCTTCGGCCACCAGCTGGTGCACCGCCACAAGGCCCACTTCGCCCCCGCCATCCCCCGCACCCTGCGCCACCTGAAGGGCCACTTCCAGCGCATGAACCACCAGGACGGCGTCCTCGCCAGCGAGCACCTGCTGCGCCTCGCCGAGGACCGGCTGCTGAAGGGGTAGGGCGCCGCCCGGGCGACTCGGATCCGAAAAGGGCTGTATCGGGCCCCGGGCTGGGCGTAGGATGGGGTCGATTCCAGGCATATCGATGCAAAGGTGAGAGAAGGGTGTTTCTTTATTTGATTCGTGAAGTTCGTCTAATTAAGAATTAAGATTCCTTCCAGAGGTGATGATGTCCAATTACAACACTACAGATCTTATCAATCACCTTCGGGCCAAATGGAGTAACCGCCCTTGCCCTATGTGCCTAGTCGGTAATTGGGAGATAGAAGAATCTATCTATCAGTTGATGCAATTCAACGAGGGGAATTTAGTTATCGGTGGACCGATCGTTCCCCTGATACCTGTTACATGCAAGAACTGCGGTAACACAATTCTCATCAATGCCCTTGTTGCGAAAGCAATGGTGCCGCCCGCGAAACCAACACCGGAGGCACCCCGATGAACGAATCCGATGGATTTGAGCTCTCTCAAGGCCTCACAGTTCTTCGCCCTCGTTCGGGGAAGGCATACCCCATCCCGTGTAACGAGTGGAAACAACTCAAAGAGAAAATCAAAAAGCTCACTACCGAGCCATGGCTCTACCAAACAGTTGGCTCACTTCTGATTGGCGTGGGTATATCCACCCTTATTCCGGTTCTACTCGGGTCCTATTCAAAGCCCGATCAGGACCATGCCAGGGTTGTGGCTTGGGGTGTATTTTGGGTCGCTTCTGCCTGCGGTGGATTGTGTTTGTTATTCGCAGGTGAAAAACGGCAGCAGCACAAAGGTCGCGCCAACGATGTCGTTGCACAAATGGATTTAATCGAAGCGCGGTTTGAGCCACCGTCATCCTAACCCTCCGCTCAACGCCTCGACGCAGGCGGGGCCGGTTGGCTTCATTTGTTAGACCCTAAACCTAATCTTGGAGGTCTACATGCCATTCAAAACAGCTGTTCAGGCTTACCTCGATACTCTTGATCCTGATAGCCTGGAATTTAAGGTCCTGAACTACCTTCACAAAAATGGAATTGGCTCATCAAAGGCAAAGAGTTGGGGCAAGATTCAAGAGTTTGCCAAGGTCGACTCCGATGAATATTCCAAAGAAGATTTTCAAAACGGGCTTCTTGCGAAGTCAAGGCAGAACAAATTTTTCATTTGCTCCAACAATCGTGGTTATTACATCCCAGAGTCAATCAATGATATTACGGTTGCCAAGCATTATTATGAAAGCCGTATTGAGTCCATGCTAAGTAACCTAAATAATCTACTTGCGGTGTCCCAAATTGCTTACCCAGAAACTGAATTCAAGTGCATCGATGACTGGTTGGCCGAAGCTCTCGCTCGAATTCATGCAACCGGAGCAAATCGAGCCTAACCCCTCGCTCAAGTCGGACCCCGCCTGCACTGCCTTCCACTCTCTCTCAGAATTTCACGATCTCTCTCAACTTCTCGATTTCTTAGCTCCGCTCATCGCCTCTTTGTAGGCGGGTCCGATTTAGTTGGTTTTATTCCTTAGGCATTCCCCCGAGGTCCCAATGGCTGATTCAACTAGAACGATCAAAGACATTGAACCCTACAGTGTTTTTGGCTATCTCCTTCCAGGAGCGGCTTTGTTTGGTGGTTTAATTGCACACTGGGAACATCCTGCGAATTTAGCTGTCAACGGTTTGTTCAAGTCCTCAAACATTGCTTCAATTATAATTTTAACATCGGTTTTTCTCTTGATTTCTTATGGAATTGGTCATGCATTATCAGCGGTGTCGGGATTAATTTTCGACACGATTATCGCAGATATTTTAATCGGTTATCCGATTGATGGATTATTCAAACCCGCTAAAAAAGTAAAACTCTTCGATTGGCTAAAATATTATGTTTCATTCACAGATAGCACGAAAATACGACTTGAGTTTATGTTTTTAGAAAAATTTAAATACAAACCATCGCGAAGTGAGTTTTATTGGATTGCATTCTCAGCCGTGGCTGCTCAAAGTAACGTGGGCGTCAACCGGATTCTTTCTTTTGTTGGACTTTATGGTTTCAGCCGTAACCTTTCGGCTGCATTTCTCATGCTCATCCCCTTCCCTCCGTATTATTTAACTATTTATGGTAATTCATTTTGGATGTGGGTCGGTATTTGCCTGTTCTTTTCGTTCGCCCGTTGGTTGAATTATATGAAGCTTTTAAAGCTATGTGACACTGAAATATGCACTCATTTTCTTGTTTTATAAACACGATTGATCCATGGGCCTGAATGTCTGGTCCTCAACTCAACTCGGCCCCACCTGCTTTGCCTTTTGCCCTCTCTCGGCTCCTCGCTTCCTCGGATTCACTTAGCGCCCCGGTGCAGGCGAGGCCCGTTCGCTTCATTCATCAGATCTTTTGGGAATACCCATGAACGAAACCCCACAGGCTCTTGATCCCCGATCACTCAACCTATCCGATGGATGGAGAGCGATTCTCTCTGAAAACGAGTTATCTCTTGAAAACCCTGCAAAGGGCGACGCCATACAAATTCCTCGTTCCGAAGCCAATCAGCGCATTGAACGAATGAACCTCGAAAAGAGAAGTCCAAGTTTCTATGCCCATGTTCCGAAACCCAAACGGTTCACCGTCAACAAGGAAGATGCCGAGAGGCTTCTGGAATGGCTAGGCCCTGAAACACATTTTGAGGCCGGGCACCAACTAAAAAGGAAAGTTGGTTTTAATATTCCAGTAGGAATCTTCTATGTCTTGACCGCCTTTTCGAACCTATGGTTTTGGGTGACTGGCGTCATCCTGCTCTGCACTGGACTTCTCTTTAAATATAGACCTAGGGTGTGGCTATTCCTTATGGATGGGGTTTTCTGGCTGTTGATTATGCTCTACCAGGGGTTTGTCTTCAGCCGAGACCCGGGTTGGTGGTCTGGATCATTCTTTGTGCTCAATGGATACTGGCTTTATCAATCGGTTCGCCTGTTTCAACGTTTCAATAAGCATGACCTGGCGCAGGCTTAGCCCTCCGCTCAACCCTTTGGCGCCGATTTGCTTTCTTCGTTCGGCTTTCCATCAGCTTGAGGTTCGTCCATGGCTTCCTGCGCCACCTGCGGTTCCACCATCCTGTTCGGCGCGACCAAGGTGGGCGCCCTCTCGTTCTGCAATGCGGGGTGCCAAGCCAAGGGGCACCTGCTGATCCGGGCCGCTCAGATTTCGGACGCGGAGGCCTACGGGTGGGCCCAGAAAATCCATGCCGGCCGCTGCCCAAGGTGCTCGGGGCCGGGCCCCGTCGACACCCACATGTCGTACCGGGTCTGGTCGGCCTTCATCGTCACCCAGTGGCACAGCCGCCCGCACATCGCCTGCCGGGCCTGCGGCGTGAAGGCCCAGCTCGGGGACATCGCCTATTCCGCCGTCCTGGGCTGGTGGGGCTTCCCCTGGGGCCTGCTGATGACGCCGGTCCAGATCGTCCGGACCCTGGCCGGCCTGGCCTCGCCGCCCAAGGGATCGGAGCCCTCCGCCGCCCTGATCCAGGCCTCGAAGCTCGAACTGGCGGCCCAGACCTCCGCCGCCACGCCAACCTGACCCCCGCAACCCCGACCCCGCAGGACACGCCAGGGCCACCACCCGCCAACCTCCGCTTCTTCGCGGTCCTGGGCGGGCGCCTGGTGATGGGCCTGCGTGCTGGTGGCGGCCCTGCGCATCCGGGCCCACCTGACCCTGAATGGTGAAATCAAGACATCCGGGGTGAACGCAGTCCGGCCGGGGGGGTAGGATGGGGGATGCCCCAAGCCTGATGTCCGCCCCCGATGGAGGCTCCCCGTGTCGCTTCGCTCGCTGCTGACTCGACTGGTCCCCGGAGCCTCCGGGCCCCCGACGGGGGGATGGGAACGCCCCAGGGTCCTGGACCGGGGGCGGGTGGGGCGGCCGCAGATCGCCATGGACGACCAGGGCAACGCCCTGGCGGCCTGGCACCACCGGAACCAGGCGGACGAGGGCATCTACATCTGCCGCTACTACGCCGATCAGCGGGGCTGGGACGTGGTGCCCCGGCGCCTCGACAGCGCCCGCACCCAGGCCCAGGCCCCGGAGATCGCCATGAACTACCGGAGCGAGCTGGCGGTGGTGTGGCACGAGCAGGAGGAGGGCCGGGTGCGGATCTGCGCCCGGCACATGCTGGGCTCCGAGGAGACCTGGGTGCCCTATCCCGTGACCCTCCAGGTGGCCCCGGGGGAGGTCCACAGCCTGCATGCGGCCATGGACCTGGCGGGGAACATCCATGCGGTGTGGTGCCTCGGCGCACCCGGGGAGTACCGCGTCTATGCCAGCGGCTTCCACGCCGACGAGGGGGCCTGGGACCTGGAGGCGATCCCCCTGGGCGAGGCCTCGCCGGACCCGCTGTTCCCCCAGCTGGCCGTGAGCGACACGGGCCAGGGCCTGGTGGTCTGGAGCACGGAGGCGCCGGAGGCCCGCCTCGTGGCCTGCCACTACGACCGGGGCGCCCGCAGCTGGAGCGACCGCCCCACCCTGGTGGCCCGGGGCCGCTCGGTGTACCAGCGCATGGCCATGGATGCCCGGGGGAACGCCATCGTGCTGTGGGTGGAGAAGGGCGAAGGGGGCGTCACCACCCTCCACGCCAGCCACCTGGACGGCGTGACCGTGGAATGGCGGCAGGCCCCCCTGCTCAGCGCCGGACGCGCCATCCTGTGGCCCCAGGTGGGCCTCGACAGCCAAGGGCGGGCCCACGCCGTGTGGCGGCAGGAGGCCGCAGGGGTCATGAAGCTCTTCGCCAAGCACTGCGTCGGCGGCCGCTGGGACGAGCAGCGCCTGGCCCTGGTGGAGGATCTGGGCGACAGCCAGGCCCACGCGCTGTCCGTCAATCCCCAGGGCCACGCGCTGGTCCTCTGGTTCCAGAACCGGGACGCCCAGTCCACGGTCTGCGTGCGGCGCTTCGACGGCCGGGCCTGGAGCGCGCATCCCGTCCTGCTGGGCGCCCCCAGCCGCCGCGAGATCCAGAGCCCGGGCGTGGTGCTGTCCCCCGGGGGCCAGGTGGCCGCCATCTGGCGCCAGGGCAGCGCGGAGGACGGCTACATCGTGAGCGCCATGGGGCAGGCCTAGGGGCTGTTTTCAAAGTGGGGCGTGGCCGCACCCCACTTTGTAAACAGCCCCTAGGCGCTCAGCCGCCCAGCACTTCCGCCACGAAGGCGGGCACCAGCGCAGTGGCCGGGCCGCTGCGGTGCTCCTGGAAGGCGTCGGCCACGAGGCTGGGCTCGAGGTTGAGCTCCACGGTGCGGGCGCCCGGGGCGGCGGCCTCCACGAAGCCTGCGGCGGGGTACACGTGGCCGCTGGTGCCGATGGCCGCGAAGAGGGCGCAGCGCTCCAGGGCCCGGTAGATGCGGTCCATCTCCAGGGGCATCTCGCCGAACCACACGATGTGGGGCCGCACCTGGCCACGGCGGCAGGCGGGGCAGCGGCTGTCGGCATCCAGGTCGCCGGGCCAGTCCAGCACCGTCCGGCAGGCGAGGCAGCGGCCCTTGAGCAGCTCGCCGTGCATGTGGAGCAGGTTCACCGATCCGGCCCGGTCGTGGAGGTCGTCCACATTCTGGGTGACCAGCAGGACGTCGCCGGGCCACGCGCGCTCCAGCCGCGCCAGGGCGTGGTGGGCGGCGTTGGGCTGCGCGGCGGGGAGGCTGCGCCGCCGCTCGTTGTAGAAGCGGTACACCAGGGCCGGATTGCGGTGGAAGGCCTCGGGCGTGGCCACGTCCTCCACCCGGTGGTTCTCCCAGAGGCCGTTGGCGTCGCGGAAGGTGCGCAGCCCGCTTTCCGCCGAGATGCCCGCGCCGGTGAGGATGACGATGGAGGCGTCGCGGGGGAGTGTCATGGGAATAGGCTCCAGAATCATCTGAAAAGCTGGAACACAGAGACCGCAGAGGGGCACAGAGGACACAGAGGAATACCACGAGGGGCCTCCAGGTGCAGCAGGCTCATGGCGCTTCCTCTGCGTCCTCTGCGAAGATTCTGTGCCCTCTGTGTTCCTGTCTTTCTTTACTTGGTGTCCTTCGTGGAAATCTTTTCCACCAGATCCAGCGCCTTGCCATCCACGGGGCCGGGCTTGAGGCTCAGCTCCCGGGCCAGGGTGGGGGCCAGGTCCACGGTGCGCACCGGTTCGGGCCGAAGGCCGGCCTTCCAGGGGCCCCAGAAGATCAGGGGCACGCGGCGGTCGTAGTCATAGGGGGAGCCGTGGCCAGCGGGGTAGTCCGTGGGGGGCGTGCCGAAGCCCATCCAGGGCTGGAAGGCCACCAGGATGTCGCCGCTGCGTTCGGCGTGGAAGCTCCGGCGCAGCAGCACGCGCAGGCTGCTGTCCCGGGGGCTGCCCGTGGCGGCGGGATCCGTGGCGGCCAGTTCCTCGGCGGTGAAGGC
>JAMPXL010000008.1 GCA_023701165.1 Geothrix sp.
CGAGCAGCAAGGCGAGAAAGCCCAGGCTCTGGTGATCCTTCCGGGCGCGGTTCAGGACCCACATGACGGGCACTGCGAGCAGCGCGGCGCCCGCGGCACCCACCGCATGGCGGAACAGGAGCGCGTCCGACCCCATGCCCGCGGCAGGCCGCGGAATGAGATGCCCCGGCGAGATGAGTCCATGCATCCGCCCCGCGGCGAGGCCGCTGGCCAGGGCCGCCACCAGGCCCACCAGGCCCACCCAGCCCAGGTAGCGGGCCACGGTCCACCAGGGACGGATGCCCCGGCCAGCCCGCTGGGACGCAAGCAGGGCCCAGGGCAGCAGCAATCCCGTGGCCACCGGGAGGTGGGACAGAAGGGCATGTTTCAGGGCAATCCAATCCATGGGACCCACGCTTGAAAGAGGCTAGTCATCTCGCAGTCTGCCAGGGCCCGGTGAATCCCGGGAGTGGATTTCCTGTCACAATCTGCCGCATGAAACAAACGCTCCTCCAGCATGTCGAAGAATCGGTCCAGCTGAAACAGGCCTTCTTCGGCCGGGAGATGGATCATGTCCTCGCCCAGGCGGAGGACATGGCCGAGCGGCTGAAACGCGGGGGCCGCATCCTCATCTGCGGCAACGGGGGCAGCGCGGCCGACGCCCAGCATCTGGCCGCCGAGCTGAGCGGGCGCTACCTGAAGGAGCGCCGCGCCTTGGCGGGCCTCGCCCTCACCACCGACACCTCCGCCCTGACCGCCATCGGCAACGACTACGGCTTCGATCAGATCTTCTCCCGGCAGGTGGAGGCCCTGGCCCGCCCGGGCGACCTGCTCATCGGCATCAGCACCAGCGGCAACAGCCCCAATGTCATCCGCGCCGTGGCCTCCGCCAAGGAACTGGGCGTGCGCACCCTCGGGCTGCTGGGCCGGGATGGCGGCAAGCTGGCGCCCCTCATGGACGATGCCCTGGTGGTGCCTTCTCCGGTGACGGCCCGCATCCAGGAAATCCACCAAATGGTCTACCACTTCTGGTGCGAGGCCCTCGATGCCCACTTCTGAGGCCGCGCGATGAACGCAGCCGCCGGGCTGCTCGTTCTGGCCCTCCTCGGCCAGCCTTCGCGTACCTACTATTGGCGCGACGCGAGCGGCCAGACCCACGTCACCAACACCCCTCCCCCCCCGGGAGCGGAAGTGCTGGAACCTCCGCCCCCACCCGCCGTGGAACGCGGCCGGGGCGGGCACCGCGTCCAGCCCGTCCGCCAAAGCGAGCACCGCGAAGGGGTCCCGGTGGTGCTCAACCCCGCCCAAAAACAGGCCTGGGAGGCCCTGGACCAGCACCTGGCCAAGGCGCGCGCCGTCGGCGACACCCGCACCCTGGAGGCCGTGGCGGATTCCCTCATCCACGACTGCCTCTGGGGCAACGGCCTCTGGGCCATGCCCCTGGTTCCGGCCCTGTCGCTGGTGCTCATGGGACTCATGGGGTGGTGGCTGGCCCTGGGGCTCAATCCCGGCTACCGGGCCCCCCTCGTGGGCGGCTTCCTGCTGCTGGGGCTCGCCTTCGGGCACCTGCTGCTGAACATCTTCCTCTACCATCCCCAATCGGCACGCCTGCGGCAGAACCTCGAACTGCTGGAGCGCCACATGGGCGGCCGGGCCCCCCGTCCCGAGCGCCGCGCCCAGCTGCAGCAGCGCTACCAGGCCCTGGAGCAGGCCGCCGAACCCGTCCGGGCGCCCTGGCGCTTCCCCGACGAGGTGGAGTCCCTCCGCAGGACGGTGAAACAGGTGATGGTTGACCCCTGAGCTGCCGCGCCGCCTCGCGGGGAGGCTGCCTGAGCTCAGGAGCGCCGCCCAGGCGGAGCCTCTGGGCCTCTACCTCCACATCCCCTTCTGCCTGGACCGCTGCACCTACTGTTCCTTCGCCACCACCCGGGACCGCAGCCTCCAGCCCCAAGCCACGGCCCGCCTCATCGCCCAGGTGCGGGCCTGGGGCGCCGCCCTGGAGCGGCCCGCCGTGGACACCCTCTACCTGGGGGGCGGCACCCCCTCGCTGCTGTCTCCGGAAGAGCTGGCAGCCCTCACCGGGGCCCTTCGGGAAGCCTTCGACCTGAGCCCCCTGGCCGAGGCCACCTTCGAGGCGAACCCCGGCACCGTGGACCTGGCCTGGCTCCAGGGCGCCCGGGACCTGGGCTGGGACCGGGTCAGCCTGGGGGTGCAGGCCCTGGATGATGGCCTGCTGGGGCGGCTGGGCCGCATCCACGGCGCCGCCCAGGCCCTGGAGGCCCTGGATCTCGCCGAGCGGGCCGGGTTCCGCCGCCGCAGCGCCGACCTCATGGTGGGCATTCCTGGACAGTCGCTGTCCAAAGTCATCGATGATGCCCAAACCCTGGCGGCCACGGGCATCGACCACCTCAGCATCTACCTCCTGGACCTCGACAAGGCCTGTCCATTGCGTGCGGAGATTGACGCCGGACGGCTGTCCCTGCCCTCCGAGGACGACGTGGCCGATGTCTTCGAGGCCCTCCAGGACGAGCTGCCGCACCTGGGGCTGGCGCCCTACGAGATCAGCAACTACGGGCGGCCCGGCGGGGAGTCCATCCACAACACCCGCTACTGGCAGCGCCGTCCCTACCTGGGCCTGGGACCCAGCGCCGCCTCGCAGATGGGGGGCTTCCGCTGGACCGAAAGCGGCCTCATCGCCGCCTGGAGCGAGGGCCGCGGCGACATCGAGTTCCAGGAACTGGATGCCGCCGAGGAACTCGCCGAGATCCCCCTGCTGGGCCTCCGCCTCCACCGGGGCCTGGACTGGGGCGCCCTGCGGCGGAAGGCGGAGATCCTGAACCTGCGCCCCCTGTGCGATGCCTGGGAGGCCCGGCTCCGCGGCCTGGCCAAGGAGGGGCTCGCGATCTGGGAGGGCGATCAGGTGCGCCTCAGCCCCCGGGGCATGCTCATGAGCAACGGAATCCTGCAGATGTTCGTATAACCTCGTAACATGAGGCTTCGCCCCGCCCACGGGGAATGCCTGGAGCCCCCGTGCCCTACCTCGGCGAAAGCGCCGCCCTCCTCACCTCCGCCTGCTGGTCCCTGAATTCCGTGTGCTTCACGGTGGCGGGACGGCGCGTAGGCTCCACATCCGTGAACCTGCTCCGCCTGCTCATGGCCTGGACCCTGCTGATGCTGCTGCACCTGGGCCTGTTCGGTTCGCCCTTCCCCTTCCAGGCCGGGGACGCCCGCCTGGGCTGGCTGGGCATCTCGGGCCTCATCGGCTTCGCCCTGGGCGATGCGGTGCTCTTCGAGGCCTTCGTCCTCATCGGCGCGCGGCTGGCCATGCTGCTGATGACCCTGTCGCCCCTCTTCAGCGCCCTGCTGGCCTGGCTGTTCCTCGGCCAGGACCTGAGCCTCCCGAAGGTGGCCGCCATGGCCCTCACCCTCGCGGGCATTGCCTGGGTGGTGTGGGGAGGCGGCGACCACGAGGCCCATCCCCACCTGTGGCGCGGCGTTCTGCTGGGCGTGGGCGGCGCCCTGGGCCAGTCCGTGGGCCTCGTGTTCAGCATGAAGGGGCTGGCCGGCGGCTTCTCGCCCATCTCCGCCAACCTCATCCGAGTTTCAGCGGGCGTGGTGGCCCTGCTGCTCTATTTCGCCGCCACCGGCCGCCTGCGCGGCGCCCTGGCCGGCCTCCAGGATGCACGCGCCACGGCCTTCATCGGCCTCGGCGCCGTCACCGGCCCCGTGCTGGGTGTGGTGCTCTCCCTCGTGGCCATCGCCAAGGCCCCCATGGGCGTGGCCGCCACGCTGATGTCCCTGTCGCCCGTGATCCTGCTGCCCGTGTCCCGCTTCGGTTTCAAGGAGAAGGTCGGCGGCCATGCGATCCTGGGCACCCTGCTGGCCCTCGCGGGCGCCGCGGCGCTGTTCTTCGTCTAAGGACCTCCCATGACCCTCCGCAAGGATCCCGTCAGCTGGCTCTACCCGGCCATCGAGCCCTTCAAGGTCCACCGCCTGAAGGTGTCGGACCTCCATGAACTCCACGTGGAGGAGAGCGGCAACCCCGACGGCAAGCCCGTCATCTTCCTCCACGGCGGGCCCGGCGGCGGCACCAGCCCCAAGCACCGGCGGTACTTCGATCCGGCGAGGTACCGCATCATCCTCTTCGACCAGCGGGGCTGCGGCCAGAGCACGCCCTACGCCGAGGTGCGCGAGAACACCACCTGGGACCTGGTGGCGGACATCGAGCGCATCCGCGAGCACCTGGGCATCGGCCGCTGGATGGTCTTCGGCGGCTCCTGGGGCGCGACCCTGGGGCTGGCGTACGCGGAGAAGCACCCGGAGCGGGTCACGGAGCTGATCCTCCGGGGCATCTTCCTGCTGCGCCAGCGCGAGGTGGACTGGCTCTACCAGGAGGGCGCCAGCCGGGTCTTCCCCGACGCCTGGGAACCCTACCGCGACGCCATCCCCGAGGCCGAGCGCGGCGGCTTCCTGCAGGCCTACGCCAAGCGCCTGCTCAGCGAAGACCCGGCCCTGAACCTGCCCGCCGCCAAGGCCTGGAGCATCTGGGAAGGCGCCACCAGCAAGCTCATTCCCGATCCCGACTTCATCGCCTCCTACGGCGACGAGGCCACCACCCTCGCCTTCGCCCGCATCGAGTGCCACTACTTCCTGAACAGGGGCTGGATGAGTGAAGCCCAGCTGCTGCACGATGCCCCGAAGCTCAAGGGCATCCCCGGCGCCATCATCCAGGGCCGCTACGACATGGTCTGTCCCATCGAGAGCGCCTGGGCCCTGGCAAAGGCCTGGCCCGAGGGCGACCTCGTCATCGTCCCCGACGCCGGCCACAGCGCCTATGAACCGGGCGTCTCCCGGGCCCTGGTGGCGGCCACGGACCGCTTCGCCGCCACGCCAGCCCGCTGAGACAGCACTTGGAGCGATCCCCGGGCCCTGGGACACTGGTGGTTTGACCCCTGGGGGACCCCTTTCGATGGACATGGTGCGGAACTTCATCCACTTCCTGCAGCGGCTGACGAATCCACAGTCCCTGGCGGTCCTCACGGGCGAGATGGGCCTGTGGGTCTACGTGCTGATGTTCGCCATCGTCTTCTGCGAGACGGGCCTGGTGGTGATGCCCTTCCTCCCCGGCGACAGCCTCCTCTTCGCCCTCGGCGCCCTGGGCGCCGTCCCGGGCATCCCGCTGAACCTCTGGCTCATGGGCGGCCTGCTGATCCTGGCCGCCTTCCTGGGGGACGCCCTGAACTACGCCATCGGCCGCCGGCTGGGGCCCGCGGTCTTCCACCGGGCGGACAGCCGCTGGCTCAACCGCAGGCACCTGGAGGCCGCCCACGCCTTCTACGAGAAGTACGGCGGCAAGACCATCATCCTCGCCCGCTTCGTGCCCATCGTCCGCACCTTCGCCCCCTTCGTCGCGGGCATCGGCCGCATGCACTACCCCCGCTTCGCCGCCTTCAACCTCGTGGGCGCCATCCTCTGGGTGGGCTCCATGATGGGGGCTGGCCGGTTGTTCGGCGGCATCCCCTGGGTGCAGCGGCACTTCGAGGCCGTGATCGTGGCCATCATCGTCATCTCCGTCCTGCCCGCCGCTTTCGAGTTCATCCGGGCCAAGTGGCAGCGCTGATGGGATAGTGGATCCATGACCGAGGATCTGGTCCGGAACCGCAAAGCCCTGCACAACTACCACGTCCTGGAGACCTGGGAGGCGGGGGTCTCCCTCCAGGGCACCGAGGTGAAGTCCCTGCGGGCGGGCCTGGGCCAGCTGCAGGATGCCTACGTGGACGCCGTGGGCGGCGAGCTCTGGCTCAAGCAGGCCCACATCTCGCCCTACGAGTTCGGCACCTACGCCAACCACGATCCCCTGCGCCCCCGCAAGCTGCTGCTGCACAAGGCGGAGATCACCAAGATCACCGCCAAGGTGGTGCGCAAGGGCCTCACCATCATCCCCCTGGCCATCTACCTGAACGAGCAGGGGAAGATCAAGGTGAAGGTCGCCCTGGCCGAAGGCAAGGCCGTGGGCGACAAGCGCGAGGCCCTGAAACAGCGCGAGCAGAAGCGCGAGATGGACCGCATCCGCAAGGGCGCGCGGGAGTAGCCCGCCCTCAGGGTTCCCCGGCGGGAACCGGCCCGGCAGGCGGCTTCCCCCGCTCGAAGGCGAGGCCGGTCAAGCGCGCGTCGGGCCCAAACTCGAGCCGCAGCGCCCGGTGGCCGGGAAAGGGGACCGCCACCGCTCCGCCATAGCCGCCCGCGGCGAGGAATCCCCGCGTCTCGGTCCAGCGGTAGACGAGGACCTTCCCCCCCGCCAGCACCTCGTCCGGTTCCCCCAGGTGGCGGAGCACCTCCTCCCGCGTGGCCACGCCCACCTGGAGGGAGGCCACGTACTGCGGGGTGATCCGGCCCCGTCCCGCGAGCAGGTGGCCCGTGGGGAAGGGCCAGATCAGGCAGCCGGTCTGGAGGGACAGGACCAGGACCCCCAGGGGCCATCCGGGCGCGCGCCTCATCCGGGCACCACGAGGCTGTGGCGGACCAGCCTGCCATCGGCTGCGAAGACCAGCACCAGGCTGCTGATCTGACCATCAGAGAAGATGGGCGCCTTCTGCGCCCGGCCCCAGCTCCGCGCCGCCGGACTCCAGGCGCCCGCCGCATTCCGCGAGAAGGCGTAGGTGAGGATCCGCTCCCCCTCGAGCTGCGCGCTGGGCGTACCGAGCCGGAGCAGCACCTCCTCCCGCGTGGTCTTCCCGTCGCTCAGAAAGGCGAGCCACGCCACCTGGATCTCGGCCGGTTCCGCCTGCCTGAGCACCGGCGGCGTACAGCCCGCCAGGAGGGCCAGGCCCAGGAGGGGGCCGAGGGGAAGGGACTGACCCAATGTCGACTCCTTTGGAACCTAGCTGGGCGGCGGGGAGGCCGCATCCTGGACGGGAGGATCGGGGTGCAGACCCTTCACCAAGCTGTGCCGGACCAGGCGGTCATCCGGACCGAACACCAGCACCAGGCTCGAGGTGCGCGGATGGGGATGGATCCAGTCGCTCGCCTGGCTGCCCCTGGCCCGGCGCCACTCCCCAGCCGGATCCGCCACGAAATCGTACGTGAGGATCCGCCCCCCCTCGAAGGCCGAAGAAGGTGTCCCGAGCCGCAGCAGAACCTCCTGGCGGGTGGTCCGCCCGTCCTCGATGGGACCCAGCAGGCCGGCCTCGAAGGCCCGCACCTTCTCCTGCATCGCGGCGGGGCTGACGCAGGCCACCCCGAGGGCCAGGCTGAAGAAGAGCATGAAACGGAGGACTCGAGGGGACACGGAACCTCGGGGCGTCGGGGACGGGTGGGGCGGAGTCAAGGTACCCCCAGGGATCGCCCCCGTCAAAGCCAGCCTGGAAGAGTGTCTGCGGATCACCCGTCCCACCCGCCCCGGGCGAAGCGGGCCAGCTTCTCGTCGCTGCCGCGGAGGGCCAGGGCGCGGGCCACGAAGCGGCCGATGGGGTCGGCTTCCAGGTTCACGGCGTCGCCAACGCGCAGGGTGGCGAACCCCGTCCGCTTCACCGTCTCGGGGATGAGGGCCACGGTGAACCAGTCGGGGCCGCAGTCCACCACCGTCAGCGAGATGCCGTCCACGGCCACGGAACCCTTGGCCGCCGTCATGGGCGCCAGGGCCGCGGGCATGGCGAAGCGCCAGATGCCCTCGTCCTTCGGGCGCTCCAGCAGGGACCCGACGCCGTCCACGTGCCCGGACACCAGGTGCCCGTCCAGGGGATCGCCCACCCGCAGGGCCGGCTCCAGGTGCAGGGCCGTTCCCAGGGCCAGGCGGCCAAGGGTGGACTTCGCCAGGGTCTCCTCGCTGAGATCCGCCTCCCAGGCACGGCCATCCACCGCGACGCTGGTGAGGCAGGCGCCGTTCACGGCGATGCTGGCGCCCAGCTCGGCCCGCGCCAGCAGGTCCGCCGCGGCCGCGATGCGCAGGCGCGCGCCGCCGGGGCGCGGCGACCGGGATTCGAGGGTGCCCAAGTGTCGGATGAGGCCTGTGAACATGGCGGAAGCTCCCGGTCCATCATGGCTCAGATGGGCGCCCCAGGCGGCTGTGGCGGGCGCTGTAGAGGAAGTAGGCCACCAGCCCCATGCCCAGCCAGACCCAGAAGCGTTCCCAGGTGTGGCGCGGCAGGCCCAGGGCCAGCCAGAAGCAGAACAGGATGCCCAGAGGGGCGGTGAGCCACACCGCCGGGGCCCGGAAGCGCCGTTCTGCGTGGGGGCGCTTCACCCGCAGCACGAGAATGCCCGCGCAGACGAGCATGAAGGCGAACAGGGTGCCGATGTTGGTGAGCTCGATGATCTCGTCGATGTTCATGAAGCCCGCGGGCAGCAGCACGATGAGGCCCGTGAGCAGGGTGGCGTTCAGGGGCGTGCGGAAGCGGGGGCTGACCTTCCCGAACCAGGGCGGCAGCAGGCCGTCGCGGCTCATCACCATGAAGATGCGGGGCTGGGCCATCTGGTAGACCAGCAGGGCGCTGCCCAGGGCCACCACGGCCCCGATGCTCACGACGGCCGAGATCTTGTCCATGCCGATGGCCGTAAAGGCATGGGCGATGGGATCGGCCACGCCATGGTAGGCGCTGTAGGGCAGGATGCCCGCCACCACGGCGCAGACGCCCACGTAGATCACCGTGCAGATCACCAGGCTGCCGATGATGCCCCGGGGCATGTCCCGGGCCGGGTCCTTGCATTCCTCCGCCGTGGTGCTCACGGCGTCGAAACCGATGAACGCGAAAAAGATGATGGCCGCGCCGGCCTGGATGCCCCGCCAGCCGTTGGGCGCGAAGGGATGGTAGTTCTCGGGCTTCACGTAGAAGGCGCCGATGGCGATGACCATCAGCAGCAGGGCCACCTTCACCGCCACCATGATGGAGTTGGCCCGCACGCTCTCCTTCACGCCCCAGACGCAGAGGGCCGTGATGGCGATGGTGATGAGCATGGCCAGGAGGTTCATGCCCACGGGGAAGCCGCCCACCAGGGGGGCCGTCTTCAGGGCCGTCCAGTGCTGGAACACCGCCGCCCCGTCGAGGGTTCCGGCGTGGGCCTGGGCCAGGTACTGCAGCTTGTCCCCCAGGCCCAGGGCGCCCTGGTGGGCGGCGGCGAAGGTTTCGGTGGGGAAGAGCATGGTCCGGGGATCCATGCTCAGCCAGCGCGGGATCTGCAGGCCCAGGCCCTGGAGCAGGTTGTCCATGTAGCTGCCCCAGCTGATGGCCACCGCCACGTTGGACACGGCGTACTCCAGCAGCAGGTCCCAGCCGATGATCCAGGCCATGAGCTCGCCGAGCGTGGCGTAGGTGTAGGTGTAGGCGCTGCCCGAGGCCGGGATCATGCTGGCGAACTCGGCGTAGCAGAGGGCCGTGAAGCCGCAGGCCAGGGCCGTCATGAGGAAGCTGATGATGAGGGCCGGGCCCGCCGCGGGCCGCGTGACGCCGAAGGTGGAATCGAAGCCCCCCGCCAGGCCCGTGCCCAGGGCCGACAGGATGCCCGCGCCGATGATGGCGCCCACGCCCAGCAGGGCCAGGTCCCAGGCCGACAGCGTGCGCCGCAGCCCCCCATGCTCGGGTTCCTCCGCGTTGGCGCGGATCTGCTCGATGGGTTTCGTACGGAAGAGCCGGTGCATCATGGCGGCCTTTTTGGGGAGAAGGATCATGCTATCAGGCGCGTCCGGAAGCGTTCGGGAGGCTAGTCTGGAGACCATGAGCACGAAGCCGGAGCAGGAGCGGAGGGCCACTTTGGCGCAGCCGAAGCCCTCCCCCCTATCGCACCTGGCATCAAGCCAGGTGCTCCTGCTCGGCCTTGCCTCGCAGAGGCGGGTCCCTGGGTGCGGCACAGGAGGCGCCGCATGAGGCTCTGGAGCGACCGCCGCCTGCGCCTGTCCCTCACGGGCCTGGGCGCCCAGTGCCTGCTGGCCCTGCTGGCGGTGGGCGCCTTCTCCGTGAATACGGGCAACAACCTGCTCTACCTGGTGTTCTCCCTCATGCTGGGCCTGTTTCTCGTGTCAGGGGTCCTGAGCCGCCGGGCCCTCCAGGGCCTGAAGGTCGCCGGACTGGAGGAGGGCAACCTCTTCGCCCGCGTGCGGGGGGGCCTCCGCCTCCGCCTCCAGGATGCGGGACGGCGCCGGATCCGCGGGCTGGAGCTCCACCTCACCCTGGACGACGGCCAGGTGGAACCCGGCTTTCTGGGACAGACCACCGGCGCGGGCGAAGCCCTGGTGGTGCTCCAGGTTCGGGTCGGACACCGCGGCTGGACCCGCGCGCGCCGCCTCGAACTCCGAACCCGCTTCCCCTTCGGCCTGCTGGAGAAGTCCCGCTTCATCGAGCTGGATCACCCCCTGCTCATCCTGCCCCATCCCCGCACGCCGCCGGCGCCCCCCGCGGGCTGGCGCGGCGAAGGGCACCGCACCGTGGTCCAGGAAGGGGCCAGCAGCCCGGAAGGGGCCCGCCCCTGGCGGACGGGCGATCCGCCCGGCCGGATCCACTGGAAGCGCACGGCCCAGCGCAGCCAGCTCTGGGTGCGCACCTTCCAGGAGGACCGGCCTCAGGGGCTGCACCTGCGGCTGGATCTCACGGCCTGGGCCCCGGGCCGCGCCTTCGAGCGCGAGGTGGAACGCCTGTCGGGCGCCGTGCTCCAGGCCCGCCTCCAGAAGCGCGAGGTCAGCCTGGAGCTCCATGCCGCCCGGGAGGCGCGCGAGCTGCGGGGGCACACCCCCTGCTGGCGGGCCCTGGCCCTGGCGGCGGCCGAGGGGGCTGCGGACCGGGCCGGCGAAGCTCCGTTAAGCTGAAGATCTCCCGAGAGGCCGCCGTGTTCGATGATCCTCAATCCCCCGCCTGGACGCCGCTGCTGGAGGCCGCCTGGCGGGCCCGGGCGAACGCCCACGCACCCTATTCCCATTTCCAGGTGGGCGCCGCCCTCCTCACGGCCTCCGGCGACATCCTGGGGGGATGCAATGTGGAGAACGCCGCCTACCCCGTCACCCTCTGCGCCGAGCGGGGCGCCCTCAGCGCGGCCGTGGCCGGCGGCCTGCGCCCCGGCGGCCTGGTGGCCGCCGTGGTGGTGACGGATGTGGCCCAGCTGAC
>JAMPXL010000009.1 GCA_023701165.1 Geothrix sp.
AGAGATGCTCCCGCCGCCCCATGTACGACCCGTGGATCTGGATCTGCTTGGCGAAGAGGGCCCGCAGGTCGAAGGCAGTCTCCCGGCCCGTGGTGGCGCCGCAGGTGACGATGCGGCCGCCCCGGGCGCAGACATTCAGGCTCGTGCCCCAGGTGGCGGCGCCCGTGTGCTCGAACACCACGTCCACGCCCCGCTTGCCGGTCAGCTCCCGCACCTTCGACGCCAGGGCCTTGAGGTCATCCCGCACGAGGACATGCTCGGCGCCCAGGTCCCAGCACTTCATGGCCTTGGCCTCGCTGCCCACCACCGCGATGGCCGCGCCGCCAAGGGCCTTCACCAGCTGGATGGCCGCCGTGCCCACCCCGCTGCCGCCGCCCCAGACCAGCACGGTCTCGCCGGGCCGCAGGGCCGCCTTGTGGACGAGCATCTCCCAGGCCGTGAGGAAGACCAGCGGAAACGCCGCCGCCTGCTCAAAGTCCCAGTTCGGGGGGACGGGCAGCAGGTTGGCCGCGGGCACCAGCACATGGGTGGCGGCCGTGCCGTCGCACACGTGGCCCAGCACGCCATAGGAGGGGCAGAGCATGTCGTCGCCCCGCAGGCAGGCCGGGCAGACGCCGCAGCTGAGGCCCGGCGCGATCATCACGCTGCCGCCCGCCGCCACGCCTGGCGGCAGGGCGGTCCCTTCGCCCACGGCCGCCACGATCCCCGCCCCGTCGCAGCCCGGCGTGAGCGGCAGGGGCAGCGGGAAGCCCGGCAGGCCGAAGGTGGTCCAGAGGTCCAGGTGGTTCAGGGCCATGGCCTTCAGCTCAAGGCGCACCCAGCCTGGCCTGGGCTCCGCCGGAATGAAGGACTCCCGCACCGGCGATCCCGCCTCGCCGTGCTGGAGGATGCGGAAACGGAACGGCGTGGCCATGGGGCCTCCCTATTCGGACTTCAACGATCGGGTCATCAGCCGCCGCACGGCCTCTTCGGGGCGCTCGCCGTTGAGCAGGCGCTGCACCTCCGCCGCGATGGGCAGGTCGAGGCCGTGATCCCCGGCCAGGGCCAGCGCCGCCTCGGTGGTGAACATGCCCTCGATGACCTGGCCGCCCAGGGCATCCCGGGCCGCCTCCACGCTGTTCCCCTTCCCCACCAGCTCGCCGAAGGTGCGGTTCCGGCTTTGCGGCCCCGTGGCCGTGAGGAGCAGGTCGCCCATGCCGGCCAGGCCCATCACCGTGGACGGCTGGCCGCCGAGGACTTCCACCAGCCGGGCCATTTCCGCCAACCCCCGGGTGATGAGGGCCGCGCGGGCGTTGTAGCCCAGCTTCAAACCGTCCACCAGGCCTGCGGCGATGGCGAGGACGTTCTTGAGGGCGCCGCAGAGCTCCGTGCCCACGACGTCGCGGCTGAGGTAGATGCGCAGCTTCTCGGAGGCCAACTGGGCCTGGAGGGCCTTGGCGCGTTCATCAGACACAGTGGGCGGCAGGGCCAGCACGATGGCGGAGGGAACGCCCCGGGCGACCTCGTCGGCGAAGGTGGGCCCGGACAGGGCGCCCACGGGGACGTCCAGCACGCCCGTGAGGGCCTGGGAGAGGGTCTGGTGGGTGCTCTGGAGGATGCCCTTGCTCACATGGATCACCAGCTCGGGGGCCTGGGGCGCCTGGGGACGGAGGGCTCGCCAGGCTTCGGGCGTCACCTGGGTCGGCATGGCGGAGATCCACAGGGGCGCGGCGAAAGCCGCGGACGGATCGTCCGAGGTCTGCAGGCCCTCCGGGAAGGCCACGTCCTTCAGGCGCAGGTGCCGCCGGGTGGCCGCCATCTGGGCCATCTCGTCGGGGAAGCTGCCCCAGAGCGCGACCTTCGCGCCCGCCCGGGCCCAGGTGATGGCCAGGGCCGTGCCCCAGGCGCCGGAGCCGAAGACGCCGATGTCAGCCCTGGACATGGGCATCCTCCTTCGCCGCGCCCCAGAGCTTGGATTCCGTGCCCGCCTGCAGGCGCGCGATGTTCTCGCGGTGCTTCCAGATCACCAGGATGGCCAGGGCCAGCCAGGGGAGGACGAGTCCCCGGTCCTTCAGGAGGGTGGCGCCCAGGGGGCCGTAGGCGGTGATGGCGATGATGGGCGTCACCGGCACCATGGCCGCCGCCAGGATGCTGCCCAGGCTGACGTGGCGCGTGAGCCAGAGGGCGAGGATGAACACCCCCATGGGCAGGATCATGAGCTGCGCATCCACGGCGAGGATCACCCCCAGGGCCGTGGCCACACCCTTCCCCCCCTGGAATTTCAGCCAGGGCGTGAAGACGTGGCCCAGCACCGCGGCCAGCGCCAGGAGGGCCAGCAGGTCGGGACTCAGCCCGGCCCGCTTCGCCAGGAAGATGGGCAGAAAGCCCTTGGCGATGTCCAGCAGCAGGGTGACGATGCCCAGGGCCTTGCCGCCCACGCGGCTCACGTTGGTGGCGCCGATGTTGCCGCTGCCATGGGCGCGGACATCCCCCTTTCCCGCCAGCTTCACCAGCAGGAGGCCGAAGGGGATGCTGCCGCAGACAAAGGCCGCGAGGCACCAGAGGACCGGGGAAGGCATCAACGTCGATGGCATGGACGCAGTGTATCAGCCGTTCCGCAAGGTCCGCCGCAGCAGGTCCAGGGCCCAGGCCGTGGCCCGGAGCTGCACATCCACCCGGTCCCCGGGCAGGGCGTAGGTCCGGGACTCGATTCCGCCGGGTCCCGCCAGCGCGATGAACACGGTACCAACGGGTGCCCCGCCCTCGGCACCGGGGCCGGCATTGCCCGTGAGGCCCAGGCCCCAGGTCGCCCCGAGCTTCGCGCGGATCGCCTCGGCCAGGGCCCGGCTGGTGGCCTCGGAGACGGTCCCCTCCGCGGCCAGGAGGTCCGCCGGAACGCCCAGCAGGGCGGCCTTGGCCATGGCGGAATAGGCCGTGGCTCCCCCCAGGAAGGCCTCGCTGGCTCCGGCGATGGCCGTGAGCCGCGCGGCCAGCAGGCCGCCGGTCATGCTCTCCGCCACGGCCAGGGTCTCCCCCCGGGCCCGCAGCTGGTCCAGCACCGCATCCTCCAGGTTGGCGGCCCCCGTGGCCGCCAGGTCGTCCCCGAGCACCGGCAGGAAATCGATCCGGACGGCCTCCAGGGCCCCGGGGTCGGCGTGGCGGGCCAGCAGTTCCACCTGGGTGAGGCTGGCGAGGATGGTCCAGTCCAGGTGCCCGTGGCGTTCGCGGACATCGCGGGTGCGCTCGTCCAACGCGCTCTCGGGAACCCCGGCCACGACCATGCGCAGCGTATGCACGGGAGCCCCCGCCAGGGCCCGCAGGCGGGGCTCCACCTGCTCCTCCCACATGCGCTTCATCTCCCTCGGCACGCCCGGCAGCATGACGATGCGGGCGCCCGGATGGGCCGGGGGATCCTGCCACCACACGCCGGGGGCGGTGCCCACGGGGTTGCGCAGCGCCTCCGCCCCGGCAGGCAGGAGCGCCTGCTTGAAGTTCGAGGCGGGGGGCACCCGTTTCCGGGCGGCGTAGAAGGCCAGCATGTCCTCCCGGCTCTGGGCGTCCTCCTGCAGCGCCACGCCGAGGACTTCTGCGAAGCATTCCTTCGTGAAGTCGTCGAAGGTGGGGCCCAGGCCCCCCGTGGTGATGATGAGATCCGACCGTGTCAGGGCCTCCCGGAAGAGCCCGGCCAGGTCCTCGTGGCTATCCCCCACGGCGGTCTTGCGATGGAAAGCCAGGCCCAGGGAGGCCAGCCGCTCGCCCAGCCACACGGAGTTGGTGTCCAGGCGCCGCGTGGTGAGGAGTTCGGTCCCGATGGCAATGCATTCGATGCGCATCGTAGAATCATGCCGCAGAAGGAGCCGCCTTGATCATCCCGGACCTCGACGACCTGGTATTGGAATCCGACGAGGAGTCCGGCATCCAGGAACTGGGCCGGCGCTTCCTCGCCCGGGGCCCCTGGACCACGGTGGCCTTCCTCGTGAAGACCAGGACCGATCCCGAAGGGGACTGGGAGGGGCCCTTCCTCTGGCTGCACCGCTACCAGAAGGTGGCCCAGGGATGGAAGCTGGTGAGCCGCTTCCGCACCACGGAAACCGCCCAGCTGGAGAAGCTGGCGGACGCGCTGGCGGGCTGGAAGGGCTACTTCAACGCGGGCAGGTAGCGCTCCCGGACCACCCTCAGGTGGTGTGCCGCATGGCCCAGGGCGATGTAGGGGATGCAGCGGGCGGTGAGGGTGCGGTTGTTGGTGGTGCCCTGGTTCCCCCAGGCCCCGTCCGGCAGGTCCTGGAAGAGGGTGAGGCTGGCCGTGCGCACCGCGCGCCAGTCCGCCACCAGGCTGGCCATGCTGCGGGAATCGGCCCGGGCGGCGGCGACGTAGGCGTCTTCGTCGAAGCCCGGCATGGGGGTCGTGTCGCCCCGGCCGATGCGCAGGCAGCGGTAGGCGAAGATGCGCTCGGCGTCGCTGAGGTGCAGGAGCAGGTCCTTCAGGCTCCACTTCCCGGGGGCGTAGCGGAAGGCGCCCTGGGATTCGGACAGCGCCCCGAACAGGGCCGCCGCCTCTTCCAATTGGCCCTGGAGCTGGACCAGCGCGTCGCCCTCGCCAGCCTCGGCGATGTAGGGCGCATAGCCTTCTGCATACTCACCGGGAAGCGGCCGGCTCAAGCTCATGGGAATCTCCTCTGCTAGAAGGTCATCACCTTCATCGTGTTCGTGCTTCCGGTCTTCCACAGCGGCAGTCCCATGGTCATGACCACGCGGTCGAAGCTCTTCAATTCATGCTTGGCCACCAGAAGCTCCCGGACCACGGCCACCATCTCGTCCGTGCTGCTGACCCGGGGGATCAGCAGGGAGGTGACGCCCCGCAGGAGCCCCATGCGCCGGGCCGTGACCTCGTCCACGGTGGCCCCCAGCACCGGCGTGTGGCCCGCCAGGCGGCTCACCATGCGGGCGGTGCCGCCGCCTTCGGTGAAGGCGACGATCCAGCGGGCGTTGATCTCGTCCGCGGTGCGGCAGGCCGCGAAGGCCACGGAGATGTCCGTGCGGGAGAGCACCTTCTCGGCCAGCTCCGCCGGCAGCGTGGGCGTGCGCTGCTTCACGTTGGCGTCGGCCTCCTCCGCGATGCGGGCCAGCCACTGGATGGCCTCCACCGGGTGGGCCCCCGTGGCGCTTTCGGCGCTGAGCATCACCGCGTCCGTGCCGTCCCAGATGGCGTTGGCCACGTCGCTGGCTTCGGCGCGGGTGGGCTGGGCGTGCTCGATCATGCTCTCCAGCATCTGGGTGGCGGTGATCACGGGCTTCAGGGCCCGGCGGGCCGCCTTGATGATCTGCTTCTGGAGGCCGGGAACGCGCTCCACGCCCAGCTCCACGCCCAGGTCGCCCCGGGCCACCATCACGCCCCAGGACACATCGAGGATCTCACCCAGGTGCGCGAGGGCCGTCGGATGCTCGATCTTGGCGATGATGGGCTGGGTGCCCCCCAGGTGCTGGATGATGGCCTGGAGCTGCTGCACGTCCGAGGCCCGCCGCACGAAGCTCTGGGCGAAGAGGTCCACCTCGTGCTCCACGCCCCACCGGATGTCCGCATGGTCCTTCTCGGTGAGGGGATCCACGTTGATGTCCATGCCGATGGGATGGACGCCCTTCCGCGCCTTGAGCGGCCCGCCGATGACCACCACCGCCCTCAGAAGGCCCGATTCCCTGGCGAGGATCTTCACGGTGATGGCGCCGTCATCCAGCAGCCAGTGCTGGCCGGGCTCCGCGCCTTCGAACAGCTCGGGATGCGGCAGGGGCGCCGCCCAGCTGAATCCGCCGGGCACCGGGTTCCCGGGCGCGTAGAAGCAGCCTTCGCTGCCGTCCGCCAGGTCCAGGGGCGCCTCCAGCAACCCGACCCGCCACTTCGGCCCCTGCAGATCCAGGAACACCGGGATGGATCGTCCGAGCTCCCGGGCCAGGGCCCGCACTTTCTGGAGGGCGTCCAGCCGGGTTTCGAGGTCCCCGTGGCTGGCGTTCAATCGGACCGCATCGGCCTCGCGGAGGGATTCCCGCAGCCGGTCACCCTGCATCAAGGCGGGTCCCAAGGTCATCACGAGTTTGGTCTTGCGCACATCATCTCCCGTCGCCTGCACAGGCATTCCACACACTTTTCCACAGTCTGCGCCTGCCTGTTGATGTTGTCACGGGGCTTTCCCTCTGGCCACGGCAGTGCTACCTTCGGGATCCCGATACGGTTGATGGAGAAGACGGAATGCGCGAAAAGCTGCGTACCCTCGTGGCCGAAATGGTGCGTGGCGGGGTCTCCCTGGAGCTGGCCCGCCGCGAGTTCGAACGCGTGTACCTGGAAGAGGTGCTGATGGCCCACGAGGGCAATCACAGCGCCGCGGCCCGGGAGCTGGGGATCCACCGGAACACCCTCGCCAAGAAGCTCGAGGCGCCGCCCAGCCGCCTGAGGCGCGTGAGCCTCGCCAGCTGATCCCGCCTTGCCCATCTGTCAAAGCCCGGCGCTGCCGGGCTTTTTCTTTCGACAGGATCCGCGCGGGCCGATACAACTGGGGATTCGGAGGGCGCCATGAAGAAGGTGGCCATCAACGGACTGGGGCGGATCGGACGGCTGGCGCTGCGGCACCTGATGAGGGTCCCCCATGTCCAGGTGGTGGCGGTCAACGACCTCACGGACGCGGCCACCCTGGCCCACCTGATGAAGTACGACTCCGTCCACGGCCCCGCGGATTTCCCCGTGGCCTCCGACGGGAACTACCTGGTGCTGGACGGCCGGCGGATCCGCGTCTACGCCGAAAAGGATCCCCAGCTCATCCCCTTCGGCGCCCAGGGCGCCCAGGTGGTGCTGGAGTGCACCGGGAAGTTTACCAAGCGCGCCCAGGCCGCCGTCCACCTCCAGGGCAGCGTGAGCCATGTGCTCATCAGCGCTCCGGCCAGCGACGCGGACCGCACCGTGGTCATGGGGGTGAACGAGACGGAGCTCGACCTCGCCAAGGACCGCGTCATCTCCAACGCCAGCTGCACGACCAACTGCCTGGCGCCGGTGGTGAAGATCATCGACGGGGCCTTCGGGCTGGAATACGGCTTCATGACCACCGTGCACAGCTACACCAACGACCAGCGCATCCTCGACCTGCCCCACAAGGACCTGCGCCGGGCCCGCGCCGCGGCGCTCAGCATGATCCCCACCAGCACCGGCGCCGCCAAGGCCATCGGACTGGTGCTGCCCCACCTCAAGGGCCGCCTCGACGGCATCGCCGTGCGCGTCCCCACCCCCGACGTGAGCATCGTGGACCTGACGGCGACGCTCCGGTCCGACGCCACCCTCGAATCGATCCAGGACGCCTTCCGCCAGGCCGCCGCCAGCGGGCCGCTGGCGCCCTACCTCGAGATCCTCGACGCCGAGCTGGTGAGCGCGGACCTGGTGGGCCGCAGCGCCAGCACCCTCTACGATCCCTACCTCACCAAGGTGCTGGGCCCCCGGCTGGTCAAGGTCTTCGCCTGGTACGACAACGAGTTCGGCTATGCGGCCCGCCTCAAGGATCTCTGCGTCCACGTGCTGGAGCGGATCTAGCCGATGGGCCGGATCGCCCTGAATGGCCTGGGCCGCATCGGCCGGCTGGTGGTGCGGCAGCTGGGCGCCTCCCGGCCCGGGCTCCTCGGCGCCGTGAATGATCCCGCGCCCCTGGACCAGCTGGTGCACCTGCTCCGGCACGATTCGGTGCATGGCCCCAGCGCCCAGCCCATCGGGGGCTTCACCGAGGGCGGGCAGGACTTCCTCCTGCTGGGGGACCACCGCGTGCCCCTCTTCCATGCGACAGATCCTGGCGGCATTCCCTTTCCGCCTGGCATCCGCCTGGCGGTGGAGGCCAGCGGCCGCTTCACCCGGCGCGACGATGCGGCCCGGCACCTCAAAGACGGGGTGTCGCATGTGGTGATCAGCGCCCCCAGCCCCGATGCGGATCTCACCGTCATCGCCCCGGTCAATGGCGCCGACCTCGACCCCGGCCGCCACCGTGTCATCTCCAACGCCAGCTGCACCGCCCACGCCACCGCACCCATGCTCAAGGTGCTGGACGACACCTTCGGCCTCGAGCACGCGGGCATGAGCACTGTCCATGTGGTCACCAATGACCAGCGCCTCCTCGACCTGCCCCACAAGGACCGGCGCCGCGCCCGCGCCGCGTTCCAGAGCATCATCCCCACCACCTCGAGCGCCTTCGGCGCCCTGCGCCGCGCCCTGCCCGGCCTGCCCCAGGGCTTCGATGGCGTGGCCCTCCGCGTGCCCACCCTGAGCGTCAATCTGGTGGACCTGGTGGCCACCTTGAGGCGGGATGCCGATGCCGCGGGCCTGCGGGCCGCCTATGAATCCGCCGCCGCGGCCTGGCCCGGCATCCTCGGCATCGCCGGCCCCCACACGGTCAGCTGCGACATCACGGGCCATTCCGAAAGCGTGCTCATGGACCTCGACCTCACCATGACCCTGGGGCCGCGCTTCGTGAAGGTCTTCGGCTGGCACGACAACGAGACCGGCTACGCGGCGCGCCTCTGCGACCTGGTCCTGGACCTGGCGGGGCGGATCTAGATCGTTCCCGCCGCATGGCCGGTGCTGAAGGCCGCCTGCAGGTTGTAGCCGCCCACGGGGCCGTCGAGGTCCAGCAGCTCGCCGCAGATCCGCAGGTTGTCCCAGCCCCGCACGGCCATGGTGCGGGGGTCCACCGCCGACAGGTCCACCCCGCCCGCCGCCACTTCGCCACGGGCCAGGGACACCGGCTGCGGGGCGCCCAGGGGCAGTGCCGTGGCCAGATCCACCAGCGCCCGCCGCGCGGCCTTCGACAGATCCTTCAGCATGAGGGCCCGGTCCACGCCCGCTTCCTGGAGCAGGGGATCCACCAGCCGCTCCGGCAGATGCCGCTGCAGCCATGTGGCCGCCAGCAGCCGCGGATTGGAGCGCGATTCCGCGACGAGCGCCGCGTCCACGTTTTCCGGCGTATCCGGGATGGAGGCGTACCCGAGCCAGGCGGCGCCCTGCCGCCGGGCCCGCTCCGCGGCCTGGCTCAGCTCCAGGGCCGCGGGACCGCTGATGCCGGCCCTGGTGAAGAGGATGTCGCCGGCGAAGGACTCCAGGCGCCGGCTGCCGGGGCCTGCGCTCAGACGCAGCTCGCCGCCCCGCAGGGCCACGCCCTCCCAGGCCGGGCGGGGACGCAGGAGGGGAATGGGCGCCAGGGCGGGGAACCAGGGACGCACGGGCAGGCCCAGGCCTTTCAGCCAGCCCAGCGCCTCGCCCCGGGTGCCGGTTTCGGGATAGCTCGCGCCGCCCGTGGCGAGGATGAAGGCATCCGCGGCGATCCGCGCCTCGCCGACCCGCAGGGCCAGGAGGCGGGGGGCCTCCCCCTCCAGCGCCACCACGCGGGCGCCCGTCCGCACATCCACCCCCGCCCGCCGCACCAGGGTCTCGAAGGCGGAGACCACCGCCGCGGCGCTGCCCGGGCGGTCCTGGGGGAACACACGGCCGTTGTCACGCACGTAGGTCTCCACGCCCTCGCGGCGCAGCAGATCCAGCACGGCCCCATTGTCGAAGGCGTGCAGCGAGGGCCGGAGGAATCGCGCCTGGTCTTTGGAAAAGGCCGCCAGCAGGGCCTTCGGAGGCCCCTCATGGGTGATGTTGCACTTGCCGCCGCCGCTGATGCGGAGCTTCACGCCCAGGCGGCCATTGGCCTCCAGCAGCGTGACCGCGTGCCCCTGCGAGGCCGCCCGCCAGGCTGCCACCAGGCCCGCCGCACCTCCGCCCACCACAATCACATTCGACATGGATCCATCATGGCGGAGAAGGCTACTGGAACATCCCCTTGAAGAACTTCCGGAGCTTGCCCTCGCCCTTCTTGGCCTTGGGTTTCTGGAGGCGGATGGGATCGGGCAGGGCCTTGTGCCGCTCGGGCACGGCCACCCAGGGCTGGTAGCCCTCCAGGTGGAGCCGCAGCTGGTGGCTGCCTTCGCCGGGGATCTCGATGACCGCGGGCGTCTTCCCCCGGGGTTCGCCGTCCAGGGATATCGCAGCGCCCGGAGGGTCGCTGGCCACCTGGACGCTGAAGGGCGCGGCCTGGAGGTGGAGAACCAGGTCCTTGTCCCCGGCCCTCAGCCGGTGCTCCAGCGGCAGGTGGTCGGGCTTCTCCAGCCGCAGGGCATCCGCCTTGCCCTTCACCACCACCTGGCGCAGGGGCGTGCGCCCCAGGGAGGTGCCGTCCAGGAACACCTCGGCGCCGCCGGGCTTCGAGTCGATGGACAGGATCCGGCTGGGTTCGGTGCGGAGGGCCAGGAACCAGAGGCCCAGGGCCGCCAGCAGGGCTCCGCCGCCCCACAGCCAAGGGTTCCGGCCCGCAGAGGCCGCTGGCAGGTGCCCCAGCCGCAGCGTGCTGGTGGCCTTCACTGGCGCCGCAGAGGCCAGCTGGGCCAAGTGGGCCGCCCGGCGGCCCGGTTCCAGGGGAAGCGCCTCGATCAGGGCCTTCAGGAAGGTGGGGAGGTCCGGGAACCGCTTGGCCGGGTCCTTGTCCAGGGCCCTGCCGAAGACGGCAGCCAGGCCGGGCGTCAGGTCCAGCGGCCAGGCCGGAGCCTCGTGCACGATGCGGTAGAGCGTGGCTCCGACGCTTTCGGCTGCGAAGGGCAGCTGGCCCGTCAGCATCTCGAACGCCATGAGCGTGAAGGCCCAGCGGTCCGAGGCGGGCGTGGCCCTGGCGCCGTTCAGCACCTCGGGCGCGGC